>JAKORH010000417.1 GCA_029777935.1 Pseudomonadota bacterium | reverse complement strand
CCGTAGATCCACACGTCGGCCGCGGCTGGCAGCACCGACAGCCGCGGCTTCACGTAGCGCGCCAGGTAATCCGAAACCTCCAGCGCGGTGCGGCCGCCGGAGGTCACGGCCATCCACATGATCGGAAACGAATCGGCCTCGACCTTGGCGATCACCGGCTCGTCGACTTCATCCGGCAGCCGCGCGCGCACGCGCGCGACCTTGTCGCGCACGTCGGCCGCGGCCGAGTCGGGATCGCGCGTGATGCGGAAGCGCACGTTGATCTGGCTGGTCTCGGAGCGGCTGGCCGAGGTCATCAACTCCACGCCCTCGATGCCGGCCAGCGAATCCTCCAGCACCTTGGTGATCTGCGACTCGACCACTTCGGCGGAGGCGCCCGAGTACTTGGTCTGCACGCTGACGACCGGCTCGTCGATCTTCGGATACTCGCGCACCGCCAGACGCGAGTACGAGATCAGGCCGATCACCAGCACCAGCAACGACAGCACGGTCGACAGGACCGGGCGGCGGATGCAGATCTCGAACAGGCTCATTCAGTCGGAAGTCGGCAGCAATCAGTCGGCAGAAGGGTAGTCCCGTGCTCCGGTGCGTCAATCAGCAACGCTAGGGCTGCGCCTTCCCGGCACCGGCGTCGGCCGACTCCCGACCCGCTGCCGGCTGCCCACTGCCGACTGCCGACTGCACCACTCGCACCGGCTGCCCGTCGCGCACCAGCCGCATGCCGGCGGTGACGATCTGGTCGCCGGGCGCGAGTCCGTCGACGATCTCGACTTTCGCGTCGCGCCTCGTGCCGGTCTTGACCTTGACGCGCCTGGCGGCGCCGCCTTCGACGCGGAAGACGAAGAAATCCTCGCCCAGCGGCACGATCGCCTCCTCCGGCACCAGCAGTGCGTCGGTGCGGCTGCCGATGATCACGCGCACGCGCACGAACATGCCGGGCCGCAGCTTGCGCTCCGGGTTGGCGAGCTTGGCGCGCACTTCTAGCGAGCGGCCGGCGGCATCGACGCGCGGGTTGATGGCCTCGATCGCGCCGCGCAACTTCTCCGCCGGCAGCGCATCGGCAGCGACCTCGACCGGCTGCCCGGCGCGGATCTGCGTGAAGTGCCGCTCGGGCAGCCGGAAGTCGACTTTCAGCGTGCCGACGTCCTCGATGTTGACCAGATCCGTGCCGTCCTTCACGTAGTCGCCGACGCTGACGCTGCGGATGCCGACCACGCCGTCGAACGGCGCGACGATCTGCATCTTCGCCAGCCGCGCTTCGGCGAGCTTCAGCTTCGCCGCGCTGACCTGCACGTTCGATGCCGCCTGTTCCTGCGCGCTCGGACTGACGAAATTCCTGCGCGCCAGGTCTTCGGTGCGCTTCAGGTTGGACTGCGCCAGCTCGTACTCGGCGCGCGCCTGCTCGACCTCGGCCTGGTTAACACTGGCATCGAGCGCGATCAGCAGTTGTCCGCGCCGCACCGCCTCGCCGTCGCGAAAGCCGATCTGCGCGACGCGGCCGGCGACCTCCGGTCGCAGCACGACGCTCTCGTTCGAGCGCAGCGATCCGACCGCCTGCAGGTCTTCCTGCACCGCGGCCGGTCGCACCTCGATCACCTCGACCGGGGTGGCCGTGTTCGCCGTCGCTGTCCTTGCCGCGTCGCGCGGCCCCTTCGCATCCCCCGCAGCGGCGGGCTGCGCGCCCGCGTCGAGCACCGGCGGCGGCGATTCGAGCCAGCGCGGCGCGAAATACGCGGCGGCGACGGCAGCCAGCAGCCCGGCCGTCGCCCACAGGGCAACCTTGTGCTTGATCATCGGGGAAACGCGGCAACGAATCGCGGCGCGCGGCGCCGCGCCGCGACTGTAGCATCGGATCTACTTGCGGCCACGCTGCGCGAGCGCTGCTTCGACGCCGCGGTTGGCGAGCGCATCGGCGCGTTCGTTGCCGGGCACGCCGGCATGGCCGCGCACCCAACGCCAGTCGATGTCGTGCTGGCTCGACAGGTGCGCCAGTTCGCGCCACAGATCGGCGTTCTTCACCGCGGTGTTGCCGGCGGTCTTCCAGCCGCGACGGATCCACATCGGCAGCCACTCGGTCACGCCGAGCTGCACGTACTGCGAATCGGTGTGCAGAACCACGCGCGAGCGGCGCTTCAGAGACTTCAGCGCCGCGATCACCGCGGTCAGCTCCATGCGGTTGTTGGTCGTCGCCGCCTCGCCGCCGAAAAGTTCCTTCTCGTGCACGCCGGACGTCAGCCACGCGCCCCAGCCGCCCGGACCCGGATTGCCCTTGCATGCGCCGTCGGTGTAGATCTCGACCAGCGGGCCGCCTGCGCTCGGCGCGGCGACCGGCGGTGCAGTTTCCTCGACCAGCTTCATGCTGCGCCCGTGCCTCATCATCCCTGCGCCGCGCCGGGCATCGCGTCGTTGTCAGCGTCGCGCGCGCGCTGCACCTGCACGCTGTATGCCTCGCCGGACGACGTCAAGGTGCGCGTGGCTGCCGGCGCGAACGCGGGTCGCGGCGCTTCCTTGCGCTTCCAGACCGGGCCGGCCAGCCGCATGCCGCGCACGCGCTTGACCGCGGTGACCATGTAGACCGAGCCGAGCACCGGCCACCAGCGGTCGCCCGCCTTTTCGAAGAACGACCAGCGCGCCAGCCATTTCTCGCTGCGCGCCCACGGCACGTAGCAGCCATAGCGGCCGCGATTGGCCTCGAACGACAGCAGCTTCAGCCAGTCCTTGGCGCGGCCGAGAGAGATGAACTGCCCCGCGCGCGGCAGATACGGCGCCATGCCGAGCCGCGACAGGCGCTGCCGCAGTCCCCACAGGCTGGCCGGGTTGAACCCGGTGATCACCACGTGGCCCTCGGGCACCAGCACGCGCTCGACCTCGCGCAGCACCTGGTGCGGCTCCTGCGCGAATTCCAGGATGTGCGGCATCACGACGAGGTCGATCGACTGCGTTTCGAACGGCAGTTCCTCGAAGCGGTTGACGATCGCGACCTGCGTGTGGCCGCCCGCCACCGGCGTCTTCTCGGGCAGCCGGTCCGATGCGCAGAACCGCAGCGGCATCCGGTTCTCGCGCAGTGCGTCGATCTCGGCCAACCCGAGCTGCAGTGCGTGATAGCCGAAGATGTCGGCCACCGCGGCATCGAACTGCCGCTGTTCCCACGCGAGTACGTAGCGTCCCGGGGGCGAGCGCAGGAATTCCGACAACCGGACAAACGGCGCGCTACTCATTCATGCGTCCCATGCGTCATCTGTCGGGACGAAGAGGCGGCCGCCGCCGCTTTCGTCGCGAGGTTCATACTTGGTCTGGACCCCGATGCATGCAATTCGAGCCGTCTCCCGATGAGCTGCGCTACCGTTTCCGATCTGCTGATCGAGCCGATCCCGGCGTTCGACGACAACTACGTGTGGTGGCTGGCCGATGGCCGCGCTGCTGTCGTCGTCGATCCGGGCGACGCGGCGCCGGTCGCGCGCCGGCTGTCGCAGACCGGCCTGCAACTGACCGCGATTCTAGTCACGCATCACCACGGCGACCACGTCGGTGGCGTGGAGGCACTCGTGGAGGCGACCGGAGCGCACGTATACGGACCGGCGGCAGAAGCGATCGCGTGCGTGCGCACGCCGCTTTCCGCCGGCGACCGCATCGAGGTGCTCGGCCACTCGTTCGAGGTGATCGACGTGCCCGGCCACACGCGCGGCCACATTGCGTATTACGCGCCGCGGCTCGCCGCCCTGTTCTGCGGCGACACGCTGTTCGCGTGCGGCTGCGGGCGGCTGTTCGAGGGCACGCCGCAGCAGATGGCCGAATCGCTGGGCAGGCTCGCGCGACTGCCGGGCGAGACGAGCGTGTACTGCGCGCACGAATACACGCTCGCCAACATTCGCTTCGCACTCGCGGTGGAGCCGGACAACCCCCGTCTGGCAGCGCGCGGGCGAGCGTGCGAGGCGGCGCGCGTCGCCGGGAGGCCGACGCTGCCCTCGACCATCGCGGAAGAACTGGCGACCAATCCGTTCCTGCGCTGCGATGTGCCGGCGTTGCGCGCGCGCGCCGAACGCGAAACCCCCGGCGCGGGCGCGTCGGCGGTGGCGACCTTTGCCGCGCTGCGGGCGTGGAAGAACAGGTTCTGACCCGATGCGCGCCGTGCCCCTTATACTGCGGCGGTCATTCGACGCGGACGACAGACGGCCCGGCATGGCACTGCGACCGTTCCTGAGGTTGAGCATGATCGTCAAGGCCTGGGCCGCGCTCGCGTTCGCGCTGCCGCTGGCCGCCTTCGCGGGCGATCCGGCGCCGGTGTCGGCGGAACGTGCGCCTCCGGCCGAACTCGCCGCGATGAGCGCGAGCACGAGCGCGACGTCCGCCACGCCCGACCCGCTCGGCCAGCTGCTGCGCAAGCTCCAGTCAGACCATCCGGCCGATTCGGCGCGCGTCGAGCCGCTGGTTTCCGGCGATCCGTCGATCGATCTGTGGGAGCGGATCCGGCGCGGCTTCCAGATGCCGGAGCTGACCGGCCGACTCGCGAACAACAGCACGCGCTGGTACGCATCGCAGCCCGACCTGATCGGCCGCATGGCGAGCCGCGCCAGCCGATATCTGTTCCACATCGTCGAGGAGATCGAGAAGCGCGGCATGCCCACCGAACTGGCGCTGCTGCCGTTCGTGGAAAGCGCGATGCAGCCCGAGGCGGAGTCGTACGCGAAGGCCGTGGGCCTGTGGCAGTTCATCCCATCGACCGGCAAGCTCTATCAGCTCGAGCAGAACCTGTGGAAGGACGAGCGGCGCGACGTGCTCGAGTCCACCCGCGCCGCGCTCGACTACCTGCAGAAGCTGCACGACGATTTCGGCGACTGGCAGCTCGCGCTGGCGGCGTACAACTGCGGCGAGGCGTGCGTGGCCAAGGCAATTGCGCGCAACAAGGCGCGCCGCCGGCCGACTGACTACGCCAGCCTGCCTCTGCCGAAGGAGACGAAGTACTACGTGCCGAAGCTGCAGGCGATCAAGAACATCGTGCGCGAGCCGCAGAAGTACGACATCGCGCTGCCGTCGATCCAGAACGAGCCCTACTTCGCGGTCGTGCGCAAGCGGCGCGACATGGACGTCGCCACCGCCGCGCGGCTGGCGGAGATGCCGGTCGACGACTTCACGGCGCTGAATCCGTCGTTCAACCGGCCGGTGATGGTGGGCGCCGAGTCGTCGCGCATCCTGCTGCCGGCCGATCGCGCCGAGACGTTCATCGGCAACCTCGCCGCGTACGAGGCCACCGGCCAGGCGCTGGCGAGCTGGACCACGTACTCGCTGCAGCCGAGCGAGACGCTGGCGCAGGTCGCCGAGCGCGCCGGCATCAGCGAGTCGGCGCTGCGCGAGGCCAACCGCATTCCGCCCAGGTTCCGCATCGCCACCGGCTCGACGATCCTGATCCCGCGCGACGAGACGATGGAAGGCGACATCCCGGCCGCCCAGCTCGACGCCTCGATGGCGCTCGTGCCCGAGCAGCCGAACCTGCGCCGCATCACGTATCGCGTGCGGCGCGGCGACACTCTGTCCGCGGTGGCAAGGCGCTGGCACGTGCAGAGCGACGACATCGTCGCGTGGAACCGGCTGCGCTCGCCAAACCTCTTCGCCGGCCAGCGGCTGAACCTGATGGTCGCAACCAGGGCAGCGCCGAAAAGAGCCGCCGCTGCGCACCAGGCGGGCAAGGCGCGTTCGGGCAAGAAGAAGACGCAGGTCGCCGCCTCCGGTCGGCGTTAGGTTCCAGCGCGCGGCGGCGGGTGTTCCGCGCGCGGCCCGCGGTTGCCGGAGGCGTACGCCGGTCGGCGCCGAGCCGGTAGCATCCGCATCCGACCCCAACGCCAACCGAAACGAAAACCATGGGATTCCTGGCCGGCAAGCGCATCCTCATCACCGGGCTGCTGTCGAATCGATCGATCGCCTACGGCATCGCCCAGGCGTGCCGGCGCGAGGGCGCCGAACTCGCGTTCACCTACGTCGGCGACCGGTTCCGCGACCGCATCGTGGAATTCGCGCAGGAATTCGGCGCGCAGATCGTGCTGCCGTGCGACGTCGCGGAGGACCGCCAGATCGCGGCGCTGAGCGAAGGATTGCGCGAGCACTGGGACGGACTCGACGGCCTCGTGCACTCGATCGGGTTCGCGCCGCGCGAAGCGATCAGCGGCAGCTTTCTCGAAGGGCTGACGCGCGAGAACTTCCACATGACGCACGACATTTCCGCCTACAGCTTTTCGGCGCTGGCCAAGGCGCTGCTGCCGCTGATGGAAGGGCGGCGCGCCGCGCTGCTGACGCTCAGTTATCTCGGCGCCGAGCGCGTCGTGCCCCACTACAACACGATGGGGCTCGCCAAGGCCGCGCTCGAAGCATCGGTGCGCTACCTGGCGGCGGACCTGGGCCCGCAGGGCATTCGCGTCAACGGCATCTCCGCCGGCCCGATCAAGACGCTGGCCGCCAGCGGCATCAAGGGCTTCAGCCGCATGCTCGACTTCAACGCGCAGAACGCGCCGCTGCGGCGGAACGTCACGATCGAGGAAGTGGGCAACGTGGCCGCGTTCCTGCTGTCGGATCTCGCCTCCGGCATGACCGGCGAGATCGCGTACGTCGATGCCGGCTTCCGCGCGATCGCGTTCGGGCTGGCGGCGGTGAAAGCCGAGTAGCGTGAGGCCCGTGTGTCATTCCCGCCCCCGATCGGAGTCGAGGGCAGGCTCCAGCGGGAATTCAGTGCTCTGGCCAGCGGCGCTTGGATGCCCGCTTGCGCGGGCATGACACGGCTCATGCGGCGCCCGTCCGTCGCGATCGTCACGCCCTACCTGGCCGATTCGAACACCGGCAACTGGCACACCGCGGCGCGCTGGGCGCGCTGCCTGCAGCGGCGGCATCGGGTGCAGATCGTGGCGCGCTGGGACGGGCAGCCGGTCGACTGTCTCGTCGCGCTGCATGCACGCCGCTCGGCCGAGTCGATCCAGAAGTTCGCCGCCGCGCACCCCGATCGGCCGCTGGTGGTCGTGCTGACCGGCACCGACCTGTACCGCGACATCGCCAACAACCTCACTGCGCAGCGTTCGCTCGATCTCGCCACGCGGCTGGTGGTGCTGAACGAGCGCGGGCCCTTGCGGCTGCCGCGCCGCTACCGGCGCAAGACGACGGTGATCGTGCAGTCCGCGCGTGCGCTGACGCCGGCGCGCAAGCCGAAGCGCGTGTTCCACGTCGCCGTGGTCGGTCACCTGCGGGAAGAGAAGAATCCGCGCCTGGTGTGGCGGATGCTCGAGGAGCTGCCGTCCGATCTTCGCATCCGATTCCACCATGCCGGCGCGCCGCTCGATCCGAAGCTCGCTGCCCGCGCGCGCGACGTGGCAGCGGCCGATCCGCGCTACCGCTGGCTCGGCAACCTGCCGCGCCCGCGCGCACGCCAGTTGATCCGCCGCTGCCACGTGCTGCTGCACCCGTCGAACATGGAAGGCGGCGCGCAGGCGGTGATCGAGGCGGTGACGTCGCACACGCCGGTGATCGGCAGCGGCATCGACGGCAACGCGGGGCTGCTCGGCGTGCATTACGCGGGGCTGTTCACCGAAGGCGATGTCGACGCGGCATGCGCGCTGGTCGTGCGCGCGGCGCGCGAGTCGCGCTTCCTGGCGCAGCTCGCCTGGGCGTGCAAGCGGCGCGCCAAGCTCTTTGTGCCGCAGCGCGAAGCGCGCGCGGTCGAGCGCCTCGTTGACGGCCTGTTGCGAGAATGCGGCGCCAAGGCCGCGCAAGAACCTATCCGTGAATAATTCGCGCGATGCGTTGTCGCCAGAAAGCCCGGATGCAAGGCGCCCGGCGCAGGACAGTAGCCCGGCCTACGGCCAAGCCGGGCAACGCCGCAGCCGGGCTTTCTGGCGACAACCCGAAGGGACGGGCCGCTGAGCAACGGCGGACGCCGTTGCGGGCCCGATCGGGCGTATGGACGCGCGCAGGCGCAAAGCGCCTGCGCAGTGGCTCGCATCGCGTTGTTGCTCGTCGCTCATTTGGATGAACCAAACCGCGCTCCTCGCGCCTAGCGCTGCAAGCCAATTAGGCCCGTCGCACACACGAATTATTCACGGATAGGTTCTTAGCGTCGGTCTTCCCGCATAATCCGCGCCGCGCCGCTGCCGGCGCAGCAGGCCAATCGCGCATGAGGAAGCTCTTTCGGCAGGAAGCGATCGACGCGCAGCGGGAGAAGCTGCTCGGCGAGGTGTCGCTGGCGCGGCCGGTGCCGCTGTGGGTCTTCACGCTGGTGGCGGCGGCTTTCGCCGCCGCGCTGGTCGCGTTCGCCTTCCTCGGCGAATACACGCGGCGCGAGCGCGTCGAGGGCTTCCTGGCGCTCGACGCGGGCGCGGCGCGCATCCAGGCACCGGAGATCGGCACGATCGCGGACCTGATGGTCAAGGAAGGCGACGAGGTCGAGGCCGGCGCGCCGATCGCCCGCCTGTCGCTCGAGCGCAGCACGGCCTCCGGCGCCACGCCGGCCGAGCTGGTGCAGCGCGAACTGACACAGCGCACGCAGAACCTCGAAGCGGAAAAGGACCGTGTGCTGCAGCTCGCCGGCCAGCAGCGCGAGCAGATCCGCACCCGCATCGCCGACCTGCGCAAGGAAATCTCGCAGAGCGACGTCGAGATCCGCCTGCAGCAGACACGCGTGGCCTCGGCACGCGAGGACTTCCAGCGCACGCAGCAGCTCGTCAAGGAAGGCTTCGTGTCCGACACCTCGCTGACGCAGAAGCGCAACGACCAGCTCGACCAGCAGGTGAAGCTGGAGACCTTGCGCCGCAACCGCGGCGCGCTGGAGCGCGAGCTGCGAGCGGCGGAAACGGAGCTGCCGACGATCGACACGCGCGCCAGCCAGCAGCTCGATGCGCTGACGCGGCAGAAGAGCGAGCTGGCGCAGAGCATGGTGCAGGAGGAGGCCAAGCGCGAGACGATCATCCGCGCGCCGATCGCCGGCGTGGTGACGAACATCGCGGTATCGAAGGGCGCGTCGGTGGCGGCCGATGCGCCGATCGCGATGCTGCTGCCGAAGGGAAGCGGGCTGCAGGCGCAACTGCTGGTGCCCACGCGCGCGATCGGCTTCGTGCAGCCGGGCAACGACGTGGTGCTGCGCTACGAGGCGTTTCCGTTCCAGCGCTTCGGCCAGTATCACGGCAAGGTCGAGGCGATCAGCCGCACCGTATGGTCCACCGGCGAGAAGGTGGGCTCGATGACGTCGAAGGAGCCGGTGTACCGGATCGACGTGAAGCTCGACCACCAGGCCGTCCGCGCCGGCGGCCAGGAATTTCAGCTTCGGCCCGGCATGCTGGTCAACGCCGACATCCTGCTCGAGCGCCGCACGGTGTTCGAGTGGGTGTTCGAGCCGGTGCTGCAGCTGAAGGAGAGGTTGCGATGAGCGCGACGCGCCGTCGCCCCGGCGCAGGCCGGGGCCCAATTTCCAGCGCAATTGGGTCCCGGCCTTCGCCGGGGCGACAGGCATCTCACGTCGGAGCCCGCTGACGTGTTCGGCCGCCGCGTCCCGCTGATCCTGCAGTCCGAAGCGCCCGAGTGCGGCATCGCCTGCGTGGCGATGATCGCGAGCTACCACGGGTATCTGACGGATCTGTCGGCGATGCGGTTGCGGCTGGCGCCGTCGATGCGCGGCGTCACGCTGCAGCACATCGCTGCGATCGCGCAGACGATGAACATGTCGGCGCGCGGCGTGCAGGCGGCGCTCGAGGCGCTCGGCCAGCTGCGGCTGCCGGCGATCCTGCACTGGGACATGAACCACTTCGTCGTGCTGACGAAGGTGCGCGGCAACCGCATCTCGATCCACGATCCGGCGCGCGGCAAGCGCGTGCTGGCGCTGGCCGACGCTTCGCGCCACTACACCGGCGTGGCGCTGGAGCTCACGCCCGCGGCCGGATTCGCCCGGCGCGACGAGCGCGAGAAGATCAGCGCGTGGCAGCTGCTGTCGGTGGCGTCCGGCATGAAGAACGCGATCGCGCAGGTGCTGCTGCTGTCGGTCGCGCTCGAGGTGTTCGCGATCGCTTCGCCCTTCTTCGTGCAGCTCGTGGTCGACCGCGTGGTCGTCGGGCGCGATCTGGACCTGCTGGTCGTGCTGGGGCTCGGCTTCGCGCTGCTGGTGGTGATGCAGGTCGCGGTCACCGCGGTGCGCGCCTGGCTCGGCGTGTACCTGTCGACGCACCTGAACCTGCGGCTGCTCGACACGCTGTTCGGCCAGCTCGTGAAGCTGCCGCTGGCGTGGTTCGAGAAGCGGCAGCTCGGCGACATCTTCGCGCGCTTCAAGAGCATCGACGCGATCCAGAAGACGCTGACGCTGACTTTCGTCGAGACCATCGTGGACGGCGTGATGGTGATCCTGACGCTGGCGGTGATGTTCTGGTACAGCGCGGTGCTGTCGTCGATCGTGCTGACGGCCGCGCTGCTGTACGGCCTGGTGCGCTGGGCGTTCTACGGCCCGCAGCGGCGCGCGCTCGACGAGCAGATCGTGCACGAGGGCAAGTCGAACACGCACTTCATCGAGACGCTGCGCGGCATGCTCGCGATCAAGCTGAACCTGCGCGAGAGCGAGCGGCGCTCGGCCTACCAGAATCTCGTGGTCGAGCACACCAACGCGGGCGTCAAGGCGCAGAACATCGCGATCGTGCACCGCGCCGCCAATGGCCTGATCTTCGGGCTGGAGAACGTCGCGGTGATCTGGCTCGCCGCGCTGCTGGTGATCGAAGGCCAGTTCTCGGTCGGCATGCTGTTCGGATTCCTCGCGTTCAAGCTGCTGTTCCTGACGCGCGTGAACAACCTGATCGACAAGGGCATCGAGTTCCGCATGCTCGACCTGCACGCCGAACGAATCGCCGACATCGCGCTCGCCACGCCGGAGCCGGTGCGCACCGGTGCGGCCGAACCGGCCAGCACGCCGCTGGTGATCGAAGGCCGGGAACTGGGCTTCGCCTACGGCGTCGAGGGTTTCGTCTTCCGCGGCGTGAATTTCTCGCTCAGGCCCGGCGAGACGATCGCGATCGTCGGCCCTTCGGGCTCCGGCAAGACGACCCTGGTCAAGGTGCTGGTGGGCCTGCTCGACCGCACCGAGGGCACGCTGCACGTCGCCGGCCGTGACGCACGCGACTGGGACCGCGCCGCCTACCGCGGCCGCATCGGCGTGGTGATGCAGGACGACCAGCTGTTCGTCGGCACGATCGAGGACAACATCAGCTTCTTCGATCCGCAGCACGATGCCGAGCGCGTGCGCGAGTGCGCGCGGCTGGCGCGCATCCACGACGACATCGAAGCAATGCCCATGCAGTACAACACGATCGTCGGCAGCATGGGCATCGCGCTGTCGGGCGGGCAGAAGCAGCGGCTGATACTGGCGCGCGCGCTGTACCGCCGGCCGCAGGCGCTGTTCCTCGACGAGGCGTTCGACCAGCTCGATCTGGCGCGCGAGCGCGAGATCACCGAGGGCCTGAAGCATCTCGGCATGGGGCTGGTGATCGTCAGCCACCGTCCCGAGACGGTGCGCGCAGTCGACCGGCTGGTCGCGCTCGGGCCGCGCCCCGAGCGCGCGCTCTATCGGTGAGTATCGAAGCGCACGGCCGCCAATGCCGCGCGCTCTATCGCTGAGTGTCGAAGCGGGCGCGGCCGTCCATGCCGCGGCCGCTGAACTGCCGCAGCGTGGCGGCGATCTTCTCGCGCGCCTGGATGAACGGCGACTGCCGCGCCGAGCGACCGAGGAATTCGTCGAGGTCGCCGTGCTCGCGCTGCAGGCGCGGGATCAGCGCGAGGAAGAGATCGGTCAGGTGCGGGTCGAACTGATGGCCCTTCAGGTACGCGATCTCTTCGAGTGCGCGCGCCACCGGCCACGGTTCCTTGTACGGCCGCTTGTGCGTCAGCGCGTCGAACACGTCCGCCAGCGCGGTGATGCGCGGCGCGATCGGAATCGCGCTGCCGCCGATGCCGAACGGATAGCCCGAGCCGT
>JAKORH010000416.1 GCA_029777935.1 Pseudomonadota bacterium | reverse complement strand
TCGCGCTGCTCGGCACTGATCGTGCCAGGCGTTTGCAGGATGCCGGTCAGGCGCGTCCCGTTGCGGAACGTGCTGACGCCGTGGTCGCGCTCGGACAGCGCCAGCTCGAGCACTTCGCGCGCGGCCTGGATCGGCGAGATACCGACCTTGCCGTCTTCCGATCGGTGGCGCAGGTGGAAGACTTCTTCTTGCACCAGCCGCCGCACGCGGCCCTTGCCGTCGATCACGTCATAGCCGAGCCGGCCAGAGTCGTGCTCGATCACGGTTACGCGGTCGTTGTGGAGCGGCACCAGCTCGCGGACTTGGCCATCCCATCCGAAGCGAATCTCGGCGAAGGCGTTCCCGCGCAGCAGCACTGCCGCCTGCATCTGCTCGCGGAACTCGAGCGCCGATTGCTGCCCGTTCGGCGCATCGTGCAGAACCCGGTACAGCGGATGATCGGTCGCGCGCTCGCGGTCGTCATACGGTGCGCGCCGGTAGAGCACCAGCGGCAAGGATGCGATCGTCTCGCTGATCGCCGCCACGCACGCGTACACGGCGGACACTGACTCGGCGCGCTTCGGCGTGACTGCGCCGCCGCTGCGGGTCGCCAGGAAGTCGCTCCAGTAGCGGTCATACCCGCCTTCCTTGAGCGAGCGCCGCTCGAAGCCGAAGGCATTCAGCACGCGTTGGACGATGCTCATAGGATGGTCGAGAGATAGAGCCGCGCGAGGATCAGGCTCGGCGCGGACTGCGTGTACCAGTGTTCGAGCGAGCGCTTGGCGACCGACGTATCCGGGTAGGCCGGATTCGCCGTTATCGTGATTTCGGAGAGCGTCACGTCGAGCAGCTCGCGTAGCAGGTGGTCGCCGCGCTTCTCCCAGCGCTGGCCGTCGGCCGTCACGCTGAAGGCGAACGAGCAGCCGGCCACGTCGCCGCGTTCGACCAGTGCGGCCAGGTCGCGCGCGTAGGTGGTCGGGGGAAGATCCACCTCGAAGGCGAGTCCGCGAGTGTCTTCCCGAAGGCGCAGCGTGCCTGCGCCGACCCGCCCGAGCAGTTGCCCGCTGTCGTGATCGTAGAGCGCGCGCACCTTGTCGGCGTCGGCCAGCGAGCGCCGAAACGCTCCCGGCCGGATCACCTCCACGAACCCACCCAGGTCGTGCGAAGGCGAATCGAAGACGGCGGCGTAGCCGGCCAGCTTGTTGGTGCCGGCCGCGCGCAGCTCGCCGAAGGTGCGCCGCTCGATCATCAGATGGTCAGGTCGTCGGCGACCACGAAGGCGTTGGCGTGCCGGACCGCGACATCGACCGTGCTCATCGC
>JAKORH010000415.1 GCA_029777935.1 Pseudomonadota bacterium | reverse complement strand
CGAGCGCGCTTTCGTCGCCTGCGACACCTCGATCGCAACACCGGCCAACAACGTCATCGGAATGACCACGAAGGTGCACGCGTTGCCGCACCTGCGAATGCTCGTCGCGGCAACGGGTCAGCATGCGCTACTCGCCAAGTGGGTTGAGTACCTGGTCGGGGAATCCCGCCTGCGCGGCATCGAGGAGATCGACGCCCTGGCGCCGGAGTTTCTCGCGCAGCTCGCCGCGAACATGGAGTCGAAACTTCGCGGCCTTGCCGACGTGGCGCCACCGGGCTCATCGATCTATCACGTTGGGGTTCGGGCGGATGACGCGATCATCGCGCACCGCTACACCAGCGCCGCCGGCTTTGCCTCGGAACGGCTCGCACCAGGCGTGTACCTTCACCCCGGCGGGTTGCCCGCCGGCGTCGAACTGCAGCCGGGCGTCGTGGTCGGGGACCCCGTGACAGCTACACCCACCGCCCCATCGCCGCCGATCTCATGGCGCTTGCAGACGCAAGCCTGCGTTTCCGCCATGCGGCTGCAATACGCGCAGCAGCGCGTCCCCATCGGCGGAGTGATTCAGTGCGCCGAGATCGGCCCATACGGGATCCATCAGTACTGGCTCGGCGAGCTCGGCCAGGACCCAGACGCGTGAGCGCGTACACGGCTGCACTCGAAACGCTACGCCGCTGTCGGGCGGGACTCGCGGCCGACCCGTCGCCCGATGAGCGTGCGCGGCTGCTCGATCTGCTGGGCGAGTCGGTCGCGCTGCTGGCAGCGGGCGCGTCACGGCGCCGACTTCCGACTGCAGCCCTCGCGCAGCGTGTCGCGCACCTCGAGCGCCTGCTTGCGGACCGGCCCGCCGGCGAGCGTGCGGCGATCATTCGCGCGCGCCTCGGCCTGTCGCGATCCCGATACTACGAATTGCGCAGAGTCCGAATAAGTCCGGACTCCCACGCGAGAGAATCCCAGCCATGAACACTAAATTGTCCGAGCCGGTCATTCGCGGGATTCTGCGTGAGGCGCAGCGCGCGCACGATCACACTGCTGGCGAATTGATGCGCGCGGCCAGCCGGCACCTGCGCGCCGCGGCCGTCATCGAGTCGGAGCTCGCCGAGACTACCGAACAGCCCACCCAGCGGGAGGACTCAGCAGCATGACGCTATCGACGAATCAGATCGCCGCGCGCCTGGCCCAATCGCCGAGCCGTGTCGAGATCTTAGAGCTGCGGGCCGCCTGCGACGCGCGCCAGGCCGCCATCCGCACCCGTCTCGCCGAGATCGCGCCGCAGCCGGGCTACGAGCCACCGGCCCGAACCGCTGCCGCGCTGAATGGATTCGAGGCGTTGCGCGACCTCGATCGGGAGATCGAGACTCTGCGCGCAGAACATGCCTTCATTGACCGGCTCGGCCTCGATCTCATCGCCGAGGATGACGTGGCCCGCGCTCGCGAGGCCGAGGAGGCGATCCCCGCCGCGAAGCGAAAGCTGCCCGGTGCTGTGAAGCGCGCACGCGCCGCTTTCGCCGAGCTCGCGGCCGCCATAGCCGATGCCGACGCGATCATTGCGACGCTGGCGGAATACCCGCACACGCGCGAGAAGCGCATGCCGCTCACGGACGCCGAGCTCGCCGCGCTGCTCGAAGTGCGTGACCAGCTCTGGGCGCTGCCGGACTTTCCGACGCTCGGATGTCCGGACGATCGCGACGCCTACCCCAAGTCCTGGCCGCTCGCCTACGTCACGCGCGGCGGGCCCGGCAACCACATCTACGCGAGTCGGCGCCGGCCGGGAATAATCGTGTTCGCCGAAGACCACCCGGTGTACTCGTGATCGAATTCCATCCGAGCTTCGCTCGGCGCGCGCAGTCGGCGGTCGCGCGACTCTCAACACCGACTGCTCGCGGGCGCGTTCTTCTCCTTTGCGCCGCGGCGAGTCGCAGGAAAGCGCGGCGAGATGCGCATCGGCGGACTAGTCCCGTGACGCCGCTCGACCCGCACTTGATCATCGAGCGCGGAGCACGCGGCTTTTCTCTCGAGGTG
>JAKORH010000414.1 GCA_029777935.1 Pseudomonadota bacterium | reverse complement strand
TCGCGCTGTCGATGGAAGGCATCCGCGAGTTTTCCGTGATCGCGACCGCGCCGCAGCGGCGGCTGGCGATCAAGACCTTCGTGCGGCCCGAGTCCGCGAGCCTGATCCGCGAGGCCTGCCTGCGGGAGCTGAAGCGCGGCGGACAGATCTACTTCCTGCACAACGAGGTCGAGACGATCGAGAACCGGCGCGCGCGATTGGCGGAGCTGGTGCCCGAAGCACGGATCGAGATCGCGCACGGCCAGATGGGCGAGCGCGAGCTCGAGCGCGTGATGCGCGACTTCTACCAGCAGCGCTTCAACCTGCTGTTGTGCACGACCATCATCGAGACTGGCATCGACGTGCCGACCGCCAACACCATCATCATCCACCGCGCCGACAAGTTCGGGCTGGCGCAGCTTCATCAACTGCGCGGCCGCGTCGGCCGCTCGCACCACCAGGCGTACGCGTACCTGATGGTCCCCGACGAAGGCGGCATGACCAAGAACGCGCAGAAGCGGCTGGAGGCGATCCAGAACCTCGAGGAACTCGGCAGCGGCTTCTATCTGGCGATGCACGACCTCGAGATTCGCGGCGCGGGCGAGGTGCTCGGCGAATCGCAGAGCGGCAACATGCAGGAGGTCGGCTTCGATCTGTACACGCAGATGCTGAACGCCGCCGTGCGCGCGCTGCGATCCGGGCGCGAACCCGACCTGCTGGCGCCGCTCGCGGCCGTCACCGAGATCAATCTGCACGTGCCGGCGCTGCTGCCGGCCGACTATGCGGGCGACGTGCACCAGCGGCTGTCGCTGTACAAGAAGCTCGCCTCGTGCGATTCCGAGGACGCGCTGCTCGCGCTGCAGGAAGAGCTGATCGATCGCTACGGCAAGCTGCCGGACGCGGCGCGCGCGCTGATCGAAACGCACCGGCTGCGGCTCGTCGCCGAGAAGCTCGGTGTGAAGAAGATCGACGCCGCCGGCGAAACGATCGTGATCACCTTCGTTCCGAATCCGCCGCTCGATCCGACAAAGCTGATCGCCATGATCCAGCGCGAGAAGAACATGCGGCTGGCGGGGCCTGAGCGGCTGCGCATCGATGTGAAGACGCCGAACCTCGAGGCGCGGCTGGAGAAGCTGCGAGGCGTCTTCAAGGCGCTCGCGTGAACGTCGCCGCCTGCTCCGTGTGCCGTACGCGCCTTCGATGGGATTCGCGGTGTCGTTCCCGCGCAAGCGCACTGCTGTCCGGAATATTTCGCGGGCGGGGTGAGGAAGGTGTTGTGGGGCAAGGTTTTGGCAGAGAATTGCCCGAGCGCCAACTCGAATACCGAGTCCCACAACATGTTCAGGATAAGCCGACTGCAGCAGTTGCTGAAGGGGTTGCCGCGCGAGCGGTTTGACCGCTTGGTCGAACAGCATCGGG
>JAKORH010000413.1 GCA_029777935.1 Pseudomonadota bacterium | reverse complement strand
GGACTCGGCGCGCTTCGGCGTGACAGCGCCGCCGCCGCGCGTCGCCAGGAAGTCCGACCAGTAGCGGTCGAAGCCGCCTTGCCTGAGCGAGCGCCGCTCGAAGCCGAATCGGGACAGCACGCGTTGGACGATGCTCATAGGACGGTCGAGAGATAGAGCCGCGCGAGGATCAGGCTCGGCGCGGCCTGCGCGTACCAGTGTTCGAGCGAGCGCTTGGCGACCGACGTATCCGGGTAGGCGGGACTCGCCGTGATCGTGATTTCAGAGAGCGTCACGTCGAGCAGCTCGCGGATCAGGTGGTCGCCGCGTTTCTCCCAGCGCTGGCCGTCGGCCGTCACGCTGAAGGCGAACGAACAGCCGGCCACGTCGCCACGATCGACCAGCGCGGCCAGGTCGCGCGCGTAGGTGGTCGGGGGAAGATCCACCTCGAAGGCGAGTCCGCGCGTGTCTTCCCGAAGGCGCAGCGTGCCTGCGCCGACCCGCCCGAGCAGTTGCCCGCTGTCGTGATCGTAGAGCGCGCGCACCTGGTCGGCGTCGGCCAGCGAGCGCCGAAACGCTCCCGGCCGGATCACCTCCACGAACCCGCCCAGGTCGTGCGAAGGCGAATCGAAGACGGCGGCGTAGCCGGCCAGCTTGTTGGTGCCGGCCGCGCGCAGCTCGCCGAAGGTGCGCCGCTCGATCATCAGATGGTCAGGTCGTCGGCGACCACGAAGGCGTTGGCGTGCCGGACCGCGACATCGACCGTGCTCATCGCGCGCACCTGGACGTTGCCCTTGCTGAAGGCGGTCGTCTCGTAGAGGTTGGCGAGGATGTCGATTTCGCTCCAGATGCCGAGCAGCACTTGCGACCAGTCGCCTGCGATCAGCCGGCCGGTGTTCGGCGAGCCGGACTTCTCGGGAACCTGATTGCTGAAGTAGGTCGGCAGGTCCGCGATGCGGCCGTCCTGATAGATGAAGCCCGCGCCCGCGTCGCCGCTCACCTTGAGCGTGCCGGCGACCTTCGCCTTGACCTTCATGCTG
>JAKORH010000412.1 GCA_029777935.1 Pseudomonadota bacterium | reverse complement strand
GCACGCTGCGCAGGAACAGGAAGATCGCCAGCACCACCAGCGCCACCGCGAACGCGAGCTCGAGCTGCACGTCCTCGACCGAGGCGCGGATCGTCACCGTGCGGTCGGTCAGCGGCCGGATCTCGATCGACTGCGGCAGTCCCTGCGAAAGCTGCGGCAGCAGCGCCTTGATGCGGTCCACGGTCTCGATCACGTTGGCGCCCGGCTGGCGCTGGATGTTCAGCACGATGCCGGGATCGGCATCGACCCACGCCGCGAGCCGCACGTTTTCCGCGTCGTTGACGACGTCGGCCACGTCGCGCAGGCGGATCGGCGCGCCGTTCTTCCACGCGATCACGAGGTTCCGATAGTCGTCGGGCGACTTGAGCTGGTCGTTGGCGTCGATCGTCGAGGCGCGCGTCGGGCCGTCGAAGCTGCCCTTGGCGAGATTGACGTTGCCGGCCGCGATCGCGGTGCGCAAGTCGTCGAGCGAGAGTCCGAGCGACGCCAGCGCGCGCGGGTTGACCTGCACGCGCACCGCGGGCTTCTGTCCGCCGCTGACCGTGACGAGGCCGACCCCCGGCACCTGCGACAGCTTCTGCGCCAGCCGCGTGTCGGCGAGATCCTGCACGCGCGTGAGCGGCAGCGTCTTCGAGGTGATGCCGAGCGTCAGGATCGGCGCGTCGGCCGGATTGACCTTGTTGTAGACCGGCGGCTGCGGCAGGTCGTTCGGCAGGAACGTACCGGCGGCGTTGATCGCGGCCTGCACTTCCTGCTCGGCGACGTCGAGCGCCAGCGCGAGATCGAAGCGCAGCGTGATCACGGAAGCGCCGGCCGAACTGGTCGACCACATCTGCGACAGACCCGGCATCTGGCCGAACTGCCGCTCCAGCGGCGCGGTGATCGACGAGGTGACCACCTCGGGGCTCGCGCCCGGATACAGCGCCGTGACCTGGATCGTCGGATAGTCGACCTGCGGCAGCGCCGACTGCGGCAGCAAGCGATACGCGACCAGTCCGGCGACCACGATCGCGATCATCAGCAGCGTCGTGGCCACCGGACGCAGGATGAACTGGCGCGACGGGTTCATGCCCTGGAACCTGCAGGTTCCTACTGCTTCGACGCTTCGCGCCGCTTGCCAGTGCCCTTGCCCTGGCGTGCGGCGGGCGCCGCCGCCGGCGCCGCGTTGCGATCGATCACGTCGACCTTGGCGCCTTCGCGCAGCTTGTCCGCGCCGTCGGTCACCACGCGCTCGCCCGGCTCGAGTCCCGCGGTGATCGCGGTGGTTTCGCCGTTGGCCGGTCCGAGCGTGACCTTGCGCACGGTGACCGTCGAATCGTCGCGCACCACGTATACGTACGTGCCGGGCGCACCGCGCTGGATCGCGCTGGTCGGCACGACCAACGCGTCCTTCAGCGTGTCGAGCAGCAGCCTCACGTTGACGAACTGGTTGGGAAAGAGCGCGCCTTCCTGGTTGTCGAACTCGGCCTTCATCTTCACGGTGCCGGTGGTCGGGTCGATCAGGTTGTCGACCGTCATCAGCCTGCCGCTCGCCAGATGCGTCGCGCCGTCGGCGGCATACGCATCGACCGGCAGCGCCGCGCCGGAGCGCAGGCGCGCGAGCACCGCGGGCAGGTTCTCCTGCGGCAGCGAAAACACGACATCGATCGGCTCGACCTGCGTGACGACGACGAGGCCGTTGGTGTCGCTGGCGTGGATCATGTTGCCCGGATCGACCTGTCGCAGTCCGGTCCGGCCGGACACCGGCGCGGCCATGCGCGTGTACGAAAGCTGCAGCCGCGCGGTGTCGGCGGCCGCCTGGTCGACGGCGACGGTCGCCTCGAGCTGGCGCACCAGGGCGTCCTGCTGGTCGACCTGCTGGCGTGGAATCGAGTCGGTTGCAAGTAGACCGCGATAGCGCGCCAGATCGACCTTGGCGCTGTCCAGTTGCGCGCGATCGCGCGCCTGCTGGGCCTCGGCCTGCGCGAGCGCGACCTGGAACGGCTTCGGGTCGATCTGCGCCAGCAGTTGTCCGGCCTTGACGCGGTCGCCT
>JAKORH010000411.1 GCA_029777935.1 Pseudomonadota bacterium | reverse complement strand
GATCATCACCACCGGCAGATCGATCGCGTCGATCCGCCGCGACAGCCACTCGGCAAGCTGCGCGCTGCTCAGCGCCACGAAGCGACGCGAAACCGCGCTCTTCGACACCGAGCTTTGTTCCTCTCGCGGCGGCAATGGATCGAGCGTGCGTTCATAGCGCCGGGTCGACACGCCAGCGGCGATCGCGCCGATCGTCGCGCGGTCCAGCGGATCGGCGTGGGCGGCCCAGGCGTACGTCGGCAGGCTCAACTCGCCGGCGTTCACAGCGCGCGCCCGCGGCCGTGCAATGGCGATGCGCCTACCGCCGAGCACAACCTGGCTGCGGGTGTGCCCGCCGCGGTACGCCGTGCGTGTGGCATCCGGGCAACCCTTCGGACCGCACAGCGCGGCGCGCTCGGTTTCCATCATCGCTGCCAGCACTGCTTTGCCGGCATCGATGCACAGCCCAAAGAACGCGCTTTGCACGTCGCGCAGGACTCCGGCCACGGGCAGCGACAGTTGAACATGAACATCCTCGGCCAGGTGCGCCGACGACGGCTTCGCCTTCGTGCGAGACTTCATTTCGGTGGCTCCTTTCTTTGCTTGGCAGCCCTGCATGTTCACATGCAGGTGAAAGGAGCCGCCACCTTCAACTCATCGGATCAACAGAGAGCGGGACATCGCCCCGGTCTATTTGGCGACATGTTTGGCGCAATGAATTCGCTATTTTCGGGTTTGGCGTTTGCGGGTATTGTCTTCACCATCGTCTTGCAGCGCGAGGAATTCACGTCAAACGTCGCGGCGGCTGAGCGCACGGCGAGGATTTCTGCCGTTTCCGCACTGCTGGCCGCGTACACGGAGCGCGCTCGATATCTCGATTCGCGCGCGTCACCGCAGACGGGCAAGGTCGCGGAATTTCAAGGCAGGATCGATACGCTTGCTCAGCAACTGGAGAAAGACCTTGAATCCGCTCGCGGGAGTTAGGCCCAACTGCATCCCCCGGCCCGGTCGTGCGGGACACGCCGCACGTCGATCCGCCAGCGCTACCGTGGGCCGGCGGGTGCGAACGCTGAGCCTCGCCTCTTCACCCTACCCGCGATCCGAGATCGCCGATTCGGTCGGCTAAGCCTTTATCCGCTTCATCTCCGGGTCATACATCGGCGCCAGCGACGCGCGCGCAGGAAACCGCGTGCCGGCGATGTCGATCTCCCAGCGGCCCGCTTCGCACCACGCCTGGTCGATCGGCTCGCCGGCGTCGATCATCGCCAATCCCACCGCGCCGCCGAGCGTGAAGCCGTACGAGGCGGCACGCACGTAGCCGACCGGCTTGCCGTCGCGGTACACCATCTCGGCGTGGAACATCAGCGGCTCGGGATCGAGCACCAGCAACTGCACGAGGCGCCGCGTCAAAGGGCCGGCGGCCTTCTGCGCCAGCACCGCGTCGCGGCCGATGAAGCCGCCGGGCTTCGCAAGACTGACCGCGAAACCGAGCCCGGCTTCGAGCACGGTATCGGTGTTGTCGATGTCGTGACCCCAGTCGCGGTAGCCCTTCTCCATCCGCAAGCTGGCGAGCGCCTTCAGCCCCGCGTGCTTGAGATCAAACGCGGCGCCGGCCTGCACCAGCCGCTCGTACACGTGCACTGCCTGCTCGGCGGGCACGTACAGCTCGTAGCCGAGTTCGCCCAGATACGTGATGCGGATCGCGAGCACGCGCGCCAGCGCAATGTCGATCTCGCGCGCGCAGCGGTACGGGAAGGCCGCGTTCGACACATCGCTGCTCGTCACCGCTTGCAGCAGTTCGCGTGACCGTGGCCCCTGGATATTGATCTGCGCGTAGGCGCCGCTCATGTCGGTCGCGAACGCGTGCGCGTCCTCGCACGCGCGGCGCAGGCGCGCGGCGACGTGTCCGTGCGCGGTGTCGGACGCGACCACCAGGTAGCGCTCGTCGTCGAGCTTCGTTACGGTGAGATCGGCCTCGATCGTGCCGCGCTCGTTCAGCCACTGCGTGTAGGTGATGCGGCCCGCTTCGCGATCGACGTCGTTGGCCGAGAGAAAATTCAGCACGCGGCCGGCGTCGCGCCCCTGCACGAAGAACTTGGACATGAACGACATGTCCATCAGGATCACGCCGGAGCGTGCGGCCTCGTGCTCGGCGCGCCAGTAGGGAAACCAGTTCTGCCGGCCCCACGACAGGCGCTCGACCTTCGGCTCCGCGCCGACCGGCGCGTACCAGTCGGCGCCTTCCCAGCCGCTCACGTCCTTGAAGTACGCGCCGCGCGCCGCGAGGCGATCGTGCAGCGACGAGCGCTTCGCATTGCGCGCGGTCTGCATCGAGCGCGTCGGATAGTGGCACTGGTACACCATGCCGAGCGCCTCGGCCGTGCGCGTGCGGCGGTACTCGGGATTCGACTGGTAGCGGTGCAGCCGGTCGATGTGGATGCCGGTGACGTCGGCGTCGGGCGCGCCGGTCAGGATCCAGTGCGCCAGCAACCGCCCGATGCCGCCGCCGGTGAGGATGCCGATCGAATTCAGCCCCGCGGCAACGAAGTAATTCTTCAGCTCCGTCGCCTCGCCGATGATCGGTGCCAGATCCGGCGTGAAGCTCTCCGGGCCGCAGAAGAACTTCCTGATACCCGCCGCCTGCGCCGCCGGCACGCGCGCCATCGCGCGCTCCAGGTACGGCGTCATCCGGTCCCAGTCCGGCTCGATCTCGCCGAACGAGAAATCCTTCGGGACGCCTTCGACCTTCCACGGCGCGCACTCGGATTCGAAGAGGCCAATCATCAGCCCGCCGCCCTCTTCGCGGTAATAGCCGTATGAGGCGGGATCCTCCAGTACCGGCCAATTCCTTGCGTCGGGACCCATGCCCTTGAGCGGGCCGGTGATCAGGTAGTAGTGCTCGGCCGCCTGCAGCGGGATGTTCACGCCATTGAGCGCGCCGAGTTCGCGCGCCCACATCCCGGCGCAGTTGACGACCGTTTCGCAACGGATCGTGCCGTGCGTGGTCTCGACCCCGGCGACCGCGCCGCGCTGCGTGAGCACCTTCGTCACCGCCACGCCCTCGACGATCCGCGCGCCCTTCATCCGCGCGCCCTTGGCGAGCGCCATCGTCACGTCGACCGGATTGGCGCGGCCGTCCTCCTTCACGTAGAAGCCGGCCAGCACGTCGTCGATTCGCGCCAGCGGAAACAGCGCCCGCACCTCGCGCGGCAACAGCTCGTGCACGTCGATGCCGCAATGGCGGTCGAACGCGGCCACGCGGCGGTATTCCTCGAGACGGTCGGCGTCGGTCGCGACTTCGATGAAGCCGCACGGCCGAAAGCCGGTCGCCTGGCCGGTTTCCGCTTCGAGGCGCGCGTAGAGGTCGCGGGAATACTTGCGCAGTTCGGTCGAAGTCTCCGAAGTCGAACCGAAGGTGACGATCAGGCCAGCCGCGTGCCATGTGGTGCCCGAGGTCAGCCGGTCGCGTTCGAGCAGCACGACATCGCTGCAACCCATGTGCGCGAGGTGATACGCGACCGAGCAGCCGATCACGCCGCCGCCGATCACGACGATGCGGGCGTGTGTCGGCAGGTCCATCGGGTCAGCCCTCTTGATCAGCGATGAACTTCAGCAGTCCGAGCGGAAGGAACTCCCTCTCCCACATCAGTGGGAGAGGGTTGGGGTGAGGGCGCAGTGCGTGTGCCGGAGCGCGATGCATCAAAGGCTCGCCCTCATCCCCCGCCTTCTCCCGCTGATGCGGGAGAAGGGGCCAACCCGCATGCTTACTTCCTGCATCGTGCCGAAGTTCATTGTCAATCGAGTCAACCCTCAAGCCACCCGTGCCGCAGCCGCAGCGCTGCCTTGCTCGCCTTGGCATCGGCGCGCAGCACGAACTTCACCGGCGGTTGCGCGCCGAGCTTCACATCGAACCGCATCAGCTCGTCGCGGCGGAACGCGTGCAGTTCGACCGTGTCGCCCGGCTGATAGCGCGCCAGCAGCGTGTCGAGATTGCCGTCGTGGATGCGCAGGCCATTGAGCGCCAGCAGCACGTCGCCGCCGGACACGCCCGCATCCTGCGCGGTGCCGCCGTCGAACACGTTGGCGACGCGGCATTCGGTGCGGCCTTCTGTCTTCATGCCGAGCAGCGCGAAATGCGGCGCATCGAGCGCGGGCTTGCGCTCGCACGCGACGCCGAACGGCGACAGCAGCGCGGCGAAATCGGGGTCGCGCGTGCCTTCGGTCCATTCGCGGATCGCGCGTGCGAGCTTCAAGTCGGTGGCGGTCTCCGCGGCCTCGACGAACTCGTCCTCGTCGACGCCGCGATAGCCGGGCGCGTCCTTCCAGCGCTTCCACAAGAGGCGCATCACGTCATCGAGCGAGCGCTCTCCGCGCGTCGCCGCGCGGATCGTCAGGTCGAGCGCCAGGGCCGCCAGCGCGCCCTTCTGGTAGTAGCTGACGAGGCTGTTCGGCGCGTTCTCGTCCTGCCGGTAGTACTTGATCCAGGCGTCGAAGGAACTTTCGGCGAGGCTCTGCTTCAGCCGGCCGGAACGCTGCATCACCGTGGTCATCGTCGCAGCGAGCAGATCGAGGTACTGCGCCTCGGTGAGCAGGCCGCTGCGGGCGAGCAGCAGGTCGTCGTAATACGAGGTGATGCCCTCGAACGCCCACAGCAGCCGCGTGTAGTTCTCGCGCGCGAGGTCGTACGGCACGAACGCGGCGGGGCGGATGCGCTTGACGTTCCAGCTATGGAAGTACTCGTGGCTCGCCAGCCCGAGAAAGTTGCGGTAGCTCTCTGTGCTGTCCTTCATGCCCGCGAACGGCAGCGCGTCGCGCCGGCAGATCAGCGCGGTCGAGTTGCGATGCTCGAGCCCGCCGTGGCCCTCGCCGAGCGCGAGCGTCAGGAAGGTGTAGTGCGGAAACGGCGCGCGCCGGCTGCGCGGTTCGAACAGGCGGACCTGCGTCTCGCAGACCTTGGCCAGGTCCGTCGTCAGACGTTTGAGATCCAGCTTCGGCACGCGACCGGTGATGACGATCTCGTGCGGCGTGTCGAGCACGTCGAAGCGCGCGTGTGCGAACGTGCCCATCTCGGCCGGGCAGTCGATCAACTCGTCGTAGTCGCGCGCGACGTAGGTACCGAAGCCGCCGCGCCTGGTGCCGCGCGCGGGCGTAAGCCCTGTGGCGACCTTCCAGCTTGCGTATCTGCGGCCGGGAGGCGGCAGGATGTCGACCTCGCACGCGTCGTGCTCGTGCCCGAGCGGCAGCAGGAACACGCACGCGCCGTTGATGAAGCCATGCGTTTCGTCCAGGTGCGCGGCGCGCACCGACAGGTCCCACGCGTAGACCTCGTAGGCGACGGTCAGCGGGCCGGTGACGGGGGCGCACCGCCACGTGTGCTTGTCGAGCTTGTCGGCGCGAACCTTGCGTTCGCCGGCGAGCGCGGTGAGCCGCACGATGTGGCGCGCGAATTCGCGGATCATGTAGCTGCCGGGAATCCACGCCGGCAGCATCAGGCGCTGGCCGGCGGGATCGGGCTCGTCGAGCGTGACGGTGACGTGAAACAGGTGCGCGCCCGGATGCGCCGGGCGGATCGCGTAGCGCAGTGTCATGCGGGCGGAGTCTACTGAGTGCCCCCAGGGCCGGGCTTGCCCGGCCCGCCCCCCGAGGGGGTTCAAGTTGCCCGGCAAAGCCGGATCAACTTGAGAGTGCCCCCAAGGCCGGGCTTGCCCGGCCCGCCCCCCGCGGGGGTTAAGCAAAGTGGCACATCTACTCGCGAGCGACGCCGAGCGCGGCACCCGCGGCATCGAAGCGCTCGCGCGGCGCCGGCGCGCTCTCGTGGCGGACGCCGTCGCGGGTGGTCAGCACGAGCCGTACGGTCGCGCCCTTTTCGCCGCCGAGTCCTGCTGCCACGCGCTCGATGTCGGCGCGCGGCACCGACCGTGTCCGCGCCGGCAGCGCGTAGTGCAGCGTGACGCGATCGGCCGCGATGTCGATCCGATGAAACGCGAGCAGCTCGGCGCGCGTGCCGATGGCGGCGAAGCCGGCCAGGGTGCTGCCCGCGATCACGGCCGCGGTCGCGCGCGCCGGCCGATGGCGGAAGAAGCCTTGCGGCATGTCGGGCCGCCGCGCCCACAGCCAGTACGCGACCGCGAGCAGCGCGCCGGCCGCGGCGCCGAGCACGCAGTACAGGACGAACGCGCCGATCACGGCGCCCGGATCGGCCAGCGCGATCTGCATCTACGCCACGCGCTTCAGCACTTCGGCCGCGACCTTCGCCGCCAGCTTGCGGTAGCCGCCGGCATTGGGATGGATTTCGTTGTCCCAGTCGTTCGATCCGCCCTGGACGCCGCTCGCCGCGCGCACCAGCGTGTTGCGCGTGTCGACGACGAAGAAGTTCGGCAACTGCGCCGGCAGCGCGAGCAGAGTCTGCGCGACGTGGTCGAGCAGGAAATCGGTCAGCGGCTGCCACGCCGCCTGCGGAATGCGGCCGTTCAACTGCGGATAGATCCAGGGTCCGCTGATGCGCACGCCGAACGCACGCGCGGGCGAGTCGTTCGGCGTCGGATAGTCGTAGGTGTGCACGATCATCGGCACGTTCGCGTTCGGGCTGCCGGGCCGGTCGCGGACGGCGACGAAGCCGTGGTAGCTGTCGGCGAGGTACTGGTCGAGCAGCGCGAGCGCGCCGGCGTCGACGAGGTCCTGCGGCCGCGCCGGGTCGACGAGCGTGGCATCGATATCGGCGCGCAGCAGGTGCGGGAACGCGGCGATCAGGTCGTTGCCGCCACCCGACAGCAGGATCGCGTCCCAGCGCCACGTGCTGCGCATCGTCATCATGCCCGCGAACTCGGCGCCGTAGTCCCACATGCGGCGGAACATCCGGGCCACTTCGTCGCCTGGATAGGCCAGGTCGACCACCAGCGCGCTGCGGTCGAACACGAGCTCCATCAGCAGGTTGTGCGGCGGGATCGAGCCGAGCGAGAACCACGAATCGCCCTCGGCCAGCAGGCGCAGTGCGTAGGCGTTCATGTCGACTTCGCCGCCTTCGGACGCTCCGGGCAGTTTCCTCGGTGAAATGACTTCCGCGCGCGGCATGGCCCTCCTCCTTCAGTCCGGCGTGTCGATATCGAGCAGACAGCCCGGGTCGTGGACGTCAACCAGCTCGGGCGGATGCGCGCGCAGCACGCCGCGCGCACCCTGGTCGCCCTGCAGCGCGGCCAGTCTGTCGTAGCAGGCGCGGGCGAATCCGACCGGGTGACCGCGCGCGCCCTGATAGCGCGGCGCCGCCGTGACGGCGCCGTGCGCCAGTCGCGCGCACACGGCCGCGATCGTCGTCGGGCGCACCGCGGGCATGTCGGCAAGCGCGACGATCCAGCCGTCGGCGCCGGCGGTGGCGCGCACGCCGCAGGCGAGCGACGCGCCCATGCCTTCGTCGGCGCGCTCGCACACGACGAGCGCGCAGCCTTCGGCGGCGAGCAGCGCGTGCAATTGCCGCTGCGTATCGCTCGTCGCGGGCCGCACGATCGCGTATGCGTCGGCGAGTACCGCGCGCAGATTGCGCGCGGCGCCGGCGGCGATCGGCAACCCCGCCTGCGGGCCGACACGCGTGGGCTCGAGCAGCTTCAGCCGCGCGCCGGTCGGATCGAAGCGCTGGCCGATGCCGGCCGCGAGCAGGATGCCGGCGAGCTTCATGCTTGCGATCGGCTCATGCCTTCTTCCGCCGCGCGATCAGCCATGCGACGAACCCTGCGCCCATCACGTAGAAGGCGACGCTGACCGCCTTCTGCGACTGCGCGAACGACACGCTCGACCAGAACAGCCACGCGCAGTTGGCGATGAACAGGATCGGCACGATCGGGTACAGCGGTACCAGGAACGGGCGCTGCGCGTTCGGGCGCCTGAAGCGCAGCACGATCAGCGCGATGCCGGTCAGCATGAAGAAGAACCAGAACACCGGCGCGGTGAAGTCGACCATCGCCGCCACGCCGCTCTTCTCGAACGCCGCGAGCGCGACCAGCGCCAGCGCGATCGCGCCCTGTACCAGGAATGCCTTGACCGGCGCGTTGCGGCCGCCGTCCCAGGTGCTCATGAACGCGACGATTGGCCAGTCGCGACCGAGCGCGTAGTTGGTGCGCGCGCCGACGATCATCGTCGCGTTGATCGTGGTCAGCGCCGCCAGCGCGGCTACGCCGCCGAGGAGCTTCTCGCCGGCCGGGCCGAACGCCGCGCGCATCACGTCCGCACCCGGCACCTTGGACGCCTTCAACCCGTCGAAGCCGAGGCCGTTGACCAGCGCCCACACGAACGCGAGGTACACGACGGTGATCAGCGCCAGCGCCAGTACCAGCACCGCGAGGATCACGCGCCGCCCGCCCTTGACCTCGGCCGAGATGTACGCGGCCTCGTTCCAGCCGCCGTAGGTGAACAGCACGAACAAGAGCGCGGTGGCGAGCAGCGGTGGCACGGCTGCACCCGCCGCCGCGCTGTTCGCCAGCGGGTGCGCCGGGCCGAGCAGGCTGGCGAAGGCCACACCGAGCATGCCGAGCACGAGCAGCGCCGTCATCACGTTCTGAGTGCGCGCGCTCTGGCGCAGTCCGGCGATGTTGACCGCGGTCAGCAGCACGATCACCAGCGCCGCGTACAAGGCCGACGAGTGCGCGCCAAACGAGAAGAACGTGCCGGACATGTAGTCGCCGAACACGTAGCCGCCGAGCGCCATCGAGCCGGTCGTGATCACGGTCACGCGCGCCCAGCCGAAGAAGAAGCTCACGTCGCGCCCGTACGCGAGCGTCAGGAAGTGATAGTCGCCGCCGGCGTGCGGAAACGCTGCCGCGAGTTCGGCGTAGCACAACGCGCCGATCAGGCACAGCGCCGCGCCGATCAGCCACGCCGCATACATCCAGCCGAGCGAGCCGGTCATCGCGGCCACCAGTTGCGGGAACGCGAAGATCCCGCTGCCGATGACGATGCCGGTCGTCACCATCACCGCGTCGAAGACCGACAGCGCGGGTTTGGGCGCGGCGAAGGTGGTGGTCATCGGGGATTTTCGTCGCCGTGGTTTGCTGTCGCCCCGGCGCAGGCCGGGGCCCAATTTCAAGCGCCGCAAATTAGGCCCCGGCCTGCACCGGGGCGACGACGAACCGTGCGCTACTTGCGCGTCCCCGTCACCTTGACTTCGCCGCCGCCGGCGGTCTTCAGCGTGCCGGTGATCTCGTTGCCGTTCACCTTGCCGGCCAGCGTGCGGGTGGCGCCCTTGTCGTCGTTGAACGCGAACCTGATCTCGTCGCCGCGCAGCGTGGCGCCGACGATCGGATTGCTGTTGGCGCCCATCGTCGCGTCGCCGCTCAGCTTCTGGTACTTCTGGCTCAGCGCCACGCTGAACTGCGCGCCGCCGGCGTCGCGGAAGCTCCACGTGCCCGCGACCTGCGCCGGCACGATCCACAGGTAGGCGGAGCGGTACTCGATGTCGGCGGACTCGTCGGCGTCCCAGTCGCCCATCGTGAACTGGTGCGACACGACGCGCGTGCCGGGCTTCATCTTCAGGATGGTCGGCCGCAGCCGCAGGTTCAGCTCCGGCAGCAGGTACATCGTGACGACCGTGGCCTTCGAGAAGTCCTCCTTGAACACGTCGCCCTGGATGATCTTCGTCTTGCCGGCCACCCCCTCGACCTGGACCATGCAGTTGGCGAGCTTGACCATGTCGGGGTTGTACTCGATGCCCAGCGACTGGGCGCCGAACTGCTTGGCGGCAGCGATCGCGATCTTGCCGTCGCCGGCGCCCAGATCGACCACGTAATCCTGCGGCGTGGTGTGCGCCATGTTCAGCATGCGTGTGACGAGGTCGTCCGGCGTCGGCACCCAGATCACGTCCTTGCCGGTCTGTCCAACGTGCGGCTTGTAGTCGCGCTCGCAGTCGGCGCGCGACTTCGGTTGTGCAGTCACGGCAGCCGCGACCAGCAGCAGCGCTGCCGCGGCGGCGATACGGGTGATGCGACCTGTCATGTGTCTTCTCCCTGGGGTTGATGCGAGCGATGCGTGATTCCGTCTCACGCGTTCGCGAGATCGAACGGCAGCCGGCGCAACCGCTTGCCGGTCAGCACGGCAACCGCGTTGGCCACGGCGGGCGCGATCGGCGGCGTGCCCGGCTCGCCGACGCCGGTCGGCGCAGCCGTGCTCGGCACGATGTGCACGCTGGTCTCCGGCATCGCGTCGATGCGCAGCAGCGGGTAGTCGTGGAAGTTGCTCTGCTCGACCTGCCCGTTCTTCAAAGTGACCTTGCCGTACAGCGCCGCGGTCAGTCCGAACACCATCGCCGACTGCACCTGCGCCTCGACCCCGAGCGGATTGACCGCGGTGCCGCAGTCGATCGCGGACGTCACGCGGTGCACGCGGATGTCGCTGCCTTCGATCGACACTTCGACCACGTGCGCGGCCACGGAGCCGAAGCTTTCGTGCACGGCCACGCCGCGCGCGCGCCCCTTGGGCAGCGGCTTGCCCCAGCCGGATCTGTCGCGCACGAGGGCGAGCACCGCGCGCTGGCGCGTGTGCTTCGGATCGAGCAACGCGAGCCGGTAGGCGATCGGGTCCTGCTTCGCCGCGGCCGCCAGTTCGTCGATCAGCGTCTCCATCACGAACGCGGTGTGCGTGTGGCCGACCGAGCGCCACCACAGCACGGGCACGTTGACGTCCGGGTGATGCACGTCGACGCGCAGGTTCGGCAGCCGGTAGGGCGTGTCGACCACGCCTTCGACGGTGGTGGCGTCGACGCCGTTCTTCATCAACACCTTCTCGAATGCAGTGCCCTTGATGATCGACTGGCCGACGATCGTGTGCTGCCATGCCACCGGCATGCCCCTGGCGTCGGTGCCGATCGTCACGCGATGCACGTGCGCCGGCCGGTAGTAGCCGCCGCGGATGTCGTCCTCGCGCGTCCAGATCACTTTTACCGGCGCGTCGATGTCGGCGGCTTTCATCGCCTTCGCCACGCGCACCGCCTCGACCACCACGTCGGAGGTCGGCACCGCGCGGCGGCCGAAGCCGCCGCCGGCGAACGCGGTGATCAGCTCGACCTGCTCCGGCTGCAGCTCCGCGGCCTGCGCCGCCAGCAACTGGTCGATGGTCTGGAACTGCGTGCCGCACACGATCGTCATGCGGTCGGACTTGAGATCCACCGTTGCGTTCAGCGGCTCCATCGGCGCGTGCGCCAGATACGGAAACTCGAACTCGGCCGTGATCGTCTTTGCCGCCGCCGAAGTCGCGTTCGCGTCGCCGTCGGCGCGCGCGGGCAGGCCCGGCTGCTGCGCGAGCTCGCGATATTGCGCGAACTGCTCGGCCGTCGTCGGCCCCGCGGGCAGTGTCCATTCGATCTCGAGCGCATCGCGCCCCTGCTTGACCGGCCAGAAGCCGCTGCCGATCACCGCGATGCCCGTGCCGCTGCGGTCGACCTGCACCGGCACGACCGTCTCGACGCCCGCGATCGCGCGTGCCTTGTCGGCGTTGAAGTTCGCGACCTTGCCGCCGAACACCGGCGGCCGCGCGACCACCGCCGTGCGCATCCCTGGCAGACGCTGGTCGATGCCGAATTTCGCGCTGCCGTCGACTTTCTCGCGTGAGTCGATGCGCCGCGTCGGCTTGCCGATCAGCGCGAAGTCGCGCGGATCGGCCTTGACCCCGGCGTGCGCGGGCACCGGCAGCTTCATCGCCGCCTCGGCGAGCGAGCCGTAGCTGGCGCGTCGCTTCTTGCCGCCGATCTCGATCACGGTCGAATCCTTGGTGTCGAGCTTCTCGGCGGGCACGCCCCATTGCTGCGCGGCGGCCTGGATCAGCATCAGCCGCGCGCTGGCGCCGATGCGGCGGAACTGCTGCCAGCTCGAGCTGATCGACTGCGAACCGCCCGTCATCTGGATGCCGAAGCCCGGGTGCGCGTACACCTGACCCGTCGGCGCATGCTCGGCGCGCACCTTGCTCCAGCGGCAGTCGAGTTCCTCCGCGATCAGCATCGGCATCGACGTGAACACGCCCTGGCCGAACTCGAGCTTGTTGATCAGCACCGTGACCGTGTCGTCGGGGGCGATGCGGACGAATGCGGCCGGCGGATAGGGCGGCTTCTCGCCCGGCGGCTGCTGCGCGAACGCGAAGCGTCCGCCGCCGGCCGGCAATCCGATCGCGAGCATCAATCCGCCGCCGGCCAGCCCGGTTGCTTTCAGGAACGCGCGCCGATCGAGCTTGATCGGTGTCTCGAGCTTCAGCGCGGCCAGCAGGTCTTCGCGCGCCGGCGCCTGCATCAATCTGTCCATCGCACGCTCCTAGCCGATCGCCTTGGCGGCGTCCTTGATGGCGGCGCGGATTCGCGCGTACGTGCCGCAGCGGCAGGCGATGCCGGCCATCGCCTCGTCGATGTCCTTGTCCGTGGGATTCCGCTTGTTCTTCAGCAGCGCGGTGGCGGTCATGATCTGGCCCGACTGGCAGTAGCCGCATTGCACGACATCATTGCGCACCCACGCGTCCTGCACTGCGCGGCCGACGCGATCGGAGTCGATCGCCTCGATCGTCGTGATCTGCGTGCCGGCCACCGCCGAGACCGGCGTCGCGCACGAACGCGTGGGTGCGCCGTTCACGTGCACGGTGCACGCGCCGCACAGCGCCATGCCGCAGCCGAACTTGGTTCCGGTCAGTCCCAGGTGGTCGCGCAGCGCCCACAGCAGCGGCGTGCCGGGCTCCGCGTCGACGCTGACGGCGCGGCCGTTGACGTTCAGTTGAATCATCCAGTGCCCCAGATCGCTGATTGAATCCTGCGCCCGTCGCTCGCGCCATAGACGCCGGGGCGAAACGTTAGCAGGGCCGTGCGCGTGGCCGCATGCCGCGCATTGGGGGATCGGTCGTCGGCTCGCGTCAGCGCGCCGGCCGCAACGCCGCCAGGACCTGCGGCGTCGCGCGCTCGATCTCGGCGAGAACGAGGCGTACGAGACGCTCCATCTTCTGCGCCGAGGACATCGAGTTCCATGGATTGCCGGCGGGATCACCGGCCGACGGCAGCACTGCGTCGGACGCGGTCACCACGCTTTCAGCGATCGCGCTGTTCCGCTCGAGATCGATCAACGCGATGCGCAGGTACGCGTAGGGAGCGAACAAGCCCTCGGCATTGCCGGCGCTGTCTTCCCAGCGCCGCCGGAACACGGGATCGACGTAGAAGCCCACGCCCTCGAGCCGCGTGCTGCCGCCAGAGATCCGCGAGCCGCCGACCTCGATCGAGGCCGCTGCCCGATGCGGCGTGACCAGCAGCAGATGGCGCACGCCCTCATCGCGCAGCATCGCCGCGACTTCGCGCGCGAGCGCCGGCTCGTCGGGGCGGTCGTCGCCTTGCGGCGGGGCGCCCGGTTTCGTTCGCGGGCGCGCGAGCGGTATCAGCGCGACGTCGGGCCGAGCGCGGCGCACCGCGGCGTCGATCGCGCCCAGCGCTGCGCGGTCGAGCTCGCCGTCGAGTTCGATCGTCTGGCGTTCGCTGCGGTCGATGCTCGAGCCCACCGACGGCGCATAGGTCACGATGGTCATCCGCTGTCCGATCATCGACAGCGCCGCGAGCTTCGGCGCGCTCGGCTGCGCCAGCGCAGGCGCCGCGGCGACGAAGGCGCCGCCGACCAGTAGCCGGCGCCGGGAGACGGCGAAGCGCGGCATCACGCGTTGACATCGATCACGACGCGCCCGCGCCCCTTGCCCGCGAGGATGTCGCGCGCGACGTCGAAGCTCGCCGCCAGTCCGACCTCGCGCGTGATCGCGTCGAGCTTGCCGCGATCCAGGTCACCGGCGAGGCGCTGCCACGCGGCCTTCCGGCGCGGCATCGGACACATGACGGAGTCGATTCCGATCAGCCGCACGCCGCGCAGGATGAAGGGCGCAACCGTGGCGGGAAAGTCCATCCCCTGCGCCAGCCCGCAGGCAGCCACGACGCCGCCGTAGCGCGTCTGCGCGCACGCGTTGGCGAGCGTGTGCGAGCCGACCGCGTCGACCACGGCGGCCCAGCGCTCCTTCTGCAGCGGCTTGCCGGGCGAGGACAACTCCGCGCGGTCGATGACTTCGGCCGCGCCGAGCGACCTCAGATAGCCTTCCTCGGCGCGCTTGCCGGTCGCCGCCACCGTGCGCCAGCCCCAGCGCGACAGGATCGCCAGCGCGATCGAACCGACGCCGCCGGTGGCGCCGGTGACGAGCACATCGCCGCTCGATTTCGTGATCCCCTGTTCCTCGAGCGCGAGGCAGCACAGCATCGCGGTGTAGCCCGCCGTGCCGATCGCCATCGCCTGCCGCGGGCTCAGCCCGCCGGGCAGCGCGACCAGCCAGTCGCCCTTCAGCCTCGCCTTCTGAGCCAGCCCGCCCCAATGTGTCTCGCCCACGCCCCAGCCGTTCAGGATCGCGCGGTCGCCCGGCTTCCACTGCGGATGACTGCTCGCGGTCACGGTCCCGGCCGCGTCGATGCCCGGCACCATCGGCCACTTGCGAACGACGGGCGACTTGTTGGTCAGCGCCAGCGCGTCCTTGTAGTTGACGGTCGAGTATTCGACCGCGAGCGTCACGTCGGCGCCGGCCGTGGCGGCGTCGAGAGCGTCGTCGGCCACGTCGCGCACTTCGGCGCTGAACCGGTCGTCGTCCTTCGTCAGCAAGATGGCCTTGAACATGCGAGCCTCCGTCCAGAGGAAGTCAGTGTAGCCACGGATCGAGGCGACGGCCGTTGCCATACCATTGGTGGCACAATCGCGGCCGACGCCGTCAGGCGCGCGCCGATACCGGGACCGCGCCGCCGGCACAGGAGACCGCATCGCGTGTCCACTGTCATTCCGCTCCGGCAGTCGGCTGTCGAGTCATCGCTGAAGCAGGCGGCGTTCGACCACCTCGCATTGCCGGCGATCTGCTTCAACACCTCGGCGCAGATCCTGACTGCCAACGCGGCGGCGGCTGCGCTGATCGGCAAGCCGGTCGACATCGTGATCGGACGCCATCTGGCGGAGGTGCTGGCGTTTGCGCGCTATCGCGACGTGACGCGGCGCTGGCTGCGCTTCTGGGAAGCGCTCGAGCGCGACGGCCGCGCTACCGGCGCGGCCAAGCTGCCGCTGGCCGACGGCCGTCGCGTCGCGGTGCAGTTCGACGCGGAACTGCTGCGCTTCGAGCAGGAAGCGGTCGCGGCCGTCACGCTGAAGGACATCGGCGAGCGGCGCGAGATCGAACGGGCGCGTCGGCGCGAACTGGCGCGCGCGGCGGCGATCGCGCAGGCGTCTGGCGAGATCGGCATCCTGATCGGCGCCGACCGGCGCGTGATTTCCATCAGCGCCGCGGCGCTGACCGCCACCGGCGTTCCGCCGAGCGACGCGATCGGCGTCCCCTTCGAATATCTGCTCGATGACACCGCGGCGGCCGAGTTCGCGCGCGCAGTCGAGCGCATGGCGGCGCACGAAGACACCGGCCCGCTGCGATTCGAGTGGCGGCTGCGGCTGTCGGGCCAGGGCGGCCGCTGGATGCTGGGTACGCTGACCAACCGGCTGCGCGATCCGCTGGTGCAGGCGTTCGTCGTGTGTGCGCGCGACGTGACCGAGGCGCGCGAGACCAAGCGTCGCATGCGCCTGCTGGAGCGGCGCCTGCGCTCGTTCGCGGAGCACGCGGCGGATGCGCTGATGGTGCTCGACAGCGACGGCGTCATCCGCTACCAGTCGGCGGCGATCCAGAAGTCGCTCGGCATCAAGTCGGACGCGACCATCGGCAAGTCCGGCGTGGCGCTGGTCGTCGACGATGACCAGCCGCTGCTGCGCGAGGCGGTCGATGCCGCGCTGCGCGACGGCTCGGCGCGCCGCACGCATAGCTGCCTGGTGCGCTTTGCACACCCGGATGGCACCTCGCGGCGGCTGTGGGTCTCGGTGCGCAACCTGACGTCGGATGCCACCATCGGCGGACTGCTGCTGACGGCGCGCGACGTGACTGCGGCCTCGCTGGCGCGCAGCGCCGAGGCGGGACGGCAGGCGCGGCGGCTCGAGTACCGCGAGCGTCTGCTCGAGCTGGCGATTCACACGCGCGCCGATTTCGCGCACTCGCTGTCGCGCGCGCTGCGCGTGATTGCCGAGACGCTGCGCGCCAACACGGCAAGCTTCTGGGTGCACGAGTCAGCGCCGCCGGCGTTGCGCTGCGAGGCCTGCTTCGACGCGCGCAACGACCGCTTCCTGCGCGAATGGGTCGGCACCGAGTTTCCGGCCGCGGTGGTCACGGACTACTTCGGGCATCTGCGCGACCGCCAGCCGGTCGTGGTCGCGGACATCGGCACGTCGCTGCTGCTGGCGCCGCTGGCCGACGATCCGCGCTGGGCCGGGACCAAGGCGACACTCGATGCGCCGGTGCTCCTCAATGGCGACGTGCACGGCGTGCTGCGGGTGAGCAACGCGGAAGCGCGCAGCTGGGACGAGGACGAGGTGAGCTTCGTCACCACGGGGGCGCTGCTGATCGCGCTCGCGCTGGAGGCGTCGCAGCGGCAGGAGGCGGAGACGCGCATCGAGCAGCTGGCGTGGTACGACTCGCTGACGGGGCTGCCGAACCGCAACCTGCTGCGCGAGACGATGCGCGACATGATCATGACGGCGGCCAATCGGCGCCGGCGCATCGCGGTGATGCTGATCGATCTGGACCGCTTCAAGGACGTCAACGACACGCTCGGCCATCTGGTCGGCGACGCGCTGATCAAGTCGGCGGCGCAGATCATCCGCGACATCGTGGCCGAACGCGGCACGGTGGCGCGGCTGGGCGGCGACGAGTTCGTCGTGGTGCTGAACGATTTCGAGCACCGGCAGGAAGTGGCGCTGCTGGCGGCGCGCGTCGCGCAGTCGCTGCACCGTACGGATCTGGTGGCGAACGTCGACACGCAGGTGTCGGCATCGATCGGGATCGCGCTCTTCCCCGAGCACGGGCGCGAGATGAGCACGCTGCTGAAGAACGCGGACGCGGCGATGTACCAGGCCAAGCGCGACGGCCGCAACCAGTTCAGCTTCTTCAACCCGATCCGCTACGAGACCGCAGCGCGCGAAGTGCAGCTCGGCATCCAGATGCTGAAGGCGCTGCAGTCGGAGCAGCCGCAGTTCGTGCTCGAGTACCAGCCGCAGGTGCAGATGAACACGGGGCGCGTGGTCGGCCTGGAGGCGCTGATCCGCTGGCAGCACCCGACCTACGGGCGGCTGACGCCCGACCGCTTCATCAGCGTGGCGGAGGTCAGCGGCCTGTCGGAGCGCATCACGCGCTGGCTGATCAACGACGTGTGCGCGCAGATCGTGCGCTGGCGCGAGAAGCAGCCGAGCTTCGACATTCCGATCTCGATCAACGTTGCCGGGCGCGAGATGGGCTCGGCGAGCCTGCCGATCATCGTCCGCAGCGCGCTCGCCAAGCATGGCGTCGAGCCGCACATGATCACCCTCGAGATCACCGAGCGCACGCTTGTGCGCGAGAGCGAAGTCAACAACGACGTGCTGAACGAGCTGGCCACGCTCGGCGTCGGCCTCGTGCTGGATGACTTCGGCACCGGCTACTCGATGCTGGCGTACCTGAAGCGGATGCCGATCAAGGCGCTGAAGATCGACCAGTCGTTCGTCGAGGGCGTGCCCAACGACGCCGACAGTTGCGCGATCGTGCACGCGATGCTGGCGGTGGCGCGGCACTTCCGGCTGAAGGTCGTCGCCGAGGGCATCGAGACGCCGGAACAGGTCGAGTACCTGCGCAACATCGGCTGCGAATACGCGCAGGGCTTCTATTACTCACGCGCGCTGCCGCCCCAGACGATTCTCGAGTACATCGAGTTCGGTCCCGGCGACGTGGCGCCGCACTGATCGCGGGAAGGAAGCATGAAGTACGACAACATTCTGGCCGAGCGCCGCGAGCGGGTCGGGCTGATCACGCTGAACCGGCCCCAGGCGCTCAACGCGCTGAACGACACGCTGATGAACGAACTTGGCGGCGCGCTGCTCGCGTTCGACGCCGACGAGTCGATCGGCGCGATCGTGATCACGGGATCGTCCAAGGCCTTCGCCGCCGGCGCCGATATCGGCGCGATGCGCGAGTGGTCGTACATGGACGTCTTCAAAAGCGAATACATCACGCGCAACTGGGAGGCGATCCGGCGCGTGCGCAAGCCGGTGATCGCGGCGGTGGCCGGCTATGCGCTCGGCGGCGGCTGCGAACTCGTGATGATGTGCGACATCGTGATCGCGGCCGAAAGCGCGCGCTTCGGGCAGCCCGAGATCAAGCTCGGCATCATCCCCGGCGCCGGCGGCACGCAGCGCCTGCCGCGCGCCGTCGGCAAGGCCAAGGCGATGGATCTGGCGCTGACCGCACGCATGATGGATGCTGTGGAGGCCGAACGTGCCGGCCTCGTGTCGCGCGTGGTGCCCGACGAAAAGCTGCTCGACGAGGCGCTCGGCGCCGCCGCGACGATCGCCCGGTTCTCGCTGCCGGCGGTGATGATGGCCAAGGAATGCGTCAACCGCGCGTACGAGGCGCCGCTGTCGGAGGGACTGCTGTTCGAACGGCGGCTGTTCCACTCGCTGTTCTCGACCGAGGACCAGAAGGAAGGCATGTCCGCGTTCGTCGAGAAGCGCGCGGCGAACTTCAGACACCGCTGACGGGTCGTTCGCGGTCAAGGACTTGCGGCGCCAGGAAGCGGCGCTCTGCGTTCCGGCGGCCGCTCAACTTGACACGCATTTTCTGCGTCTTCATAATCTCCCCTCTTCGCTGTTTGCCGGTGTGCGCAGCGCACAACCGAGCGGGCAGCGCGCTCTTTAACAACCGAAACAGCCGATAAGTGTGGGCGCCGGATGACGGTGCAACCACGGCGCGCGGCCTCACGCCGAACGTCGTGGCAAGGCTCGATGCATCTTGTGCCTCACACGGAAGTCAATGGGAAGTCTTTCGAGATTTCCCTGCAATTCCGCGAGTGAGCGAACGTACACGGTTACGTGTGCGAAGGATTTGAACTGAAGAGTTTGATCCTGGCTCAGATTGAACGCTGGCGGCATGCCTTACACATGCAAGTCGAACGGCAGCACGGGGGCAACCCTGGTGGCGAGTGGCGAACGGGTGAGTAACGCATCGGAACGTGCCCTGTAGTGGGGGATAGCCCGGCGAAAGCCGGATTAATACCGCATACGACCTCCGGGTGAAAGCGGGGGATCGAAAGACCTCGCGCTACTGGAGCGGCCGATGTCCGATTAGCTAGTTGGTGGGGTAACG
>JAKORH010000410.1 GCA_029777935.1 Pseudomonadota bacterium | reverse complement strand
CTGGGTCGACTTCGACCTGTACGGGCACCAGATCGTCGCGCATCTCGATGCGCATGCGCGCGATGCGGTGGCCGTGCGCAATCCCGTCGACGGTGACGACGTGCCGGTGCCGCACTTCGGCGTCGTGCTCGAGATGGCTCAGTGGCACGCGCTCTCGCAGCGACTGAAGGACGCCGGCGTGTCGTTCGTCATCGAGCCGCACGTGCGCTTCGCCGGCCAGGTGGGCGAGCAGGCGACGATGTTCTTCCTCGATCCCTCGGGCAACGCGCTCGAGTTCAAGGCGTTCGAGGACCTGGGGCAGCTCTTCGCGCGCTGATCGATGGGTTACGTCGCGCTCTACGTCGGCTCGATCGTCCTCGCGAACCTCACGGTCGCGACGTTCGGGCCGTGGGTGTCACCGATCAACGCGTTCCTGCTGATCGGGCTCGACCTCACGCTGCGTGATCGTCTGCACGACGCGTGGGCGGGCCGCGGGCTGTGGCCGCGGATGCTCGCGCTGATCGTCGCGAGCGGCGTGATCTCGTGGCTGCTCAATCCGGCGGCCGGCACGATCGCCGTGGCGAGCGTCACCGCGTTCGTGCTCTCGGGGCTCGCCGACGCGCTGGTGTATCACGCGATGCGCGCGCGGGGCTTTCTCGTGCGCTCGAACGCGAGCAACGTCGCCGGCGCGGCCGTCGACAGCATCGTGTTCCCCACGATCGCGTTCGGCGCGCTGCTGCCGCAGATCGTCGCGCTGCAGTTCGTCGCGAAGGTCGCCGGCGGCGCGGTGTGGGCGCTGCTGCTGCGCCGCGCGGTGAGGACCGCTTAGCCCGGCCCTCAGCGCGCGGGCGCCTGCGCGACCTGCTGCTCGCCCACGAAGATCTCGACGCGCCGGTTGCGCGCGCGCCCCGCCTCGGTGGTGTTCTCGGCGATCGGCTGCGTCGAGCCGCGACCGTCGATCGCGATGCGCTGCGCATCCACGCCGTGCGACACGAGGTACTCGCGCGTGCTCGCCGCGCGGTTCACCGACAGCGGGTTGTTGATCGCGTCGCTGCCCGTGCTGTCGGTGTGCCCGACGATGCGCACCGTCGCCCCGGGGTTCTCGCGCAGCGTCTGCGCGAAGCGGTCGAGCACCGGACGGAAGTTCGGGCGGATGTCGGCGCTGCCCACGTCGAACGACACGTCGCTCGGCACTTCCATCTTCAGCTGGTTGTCGGGCGTCTGCGTCACGGTGACGCCCGTGCCCTGCGTGGCCTGCTGCATCGTGCGGCGCTGCTGCTCCATGCGTTGCGACCACACGTAGCCGCCGAGCGCGCCCACCGCGGCACCCACTGCGGTGCCGGTCCGGTTGCCGCCCAGCACGTTGCCGGCGACCGCGCCCACGCCGGCACCGATCGCGGTGTTGCGGCCGGTTTCGCTCATGCCGCCGCAGGCGGCCAGAAGCGCCAGGAACGGAACGGCGGCAAGCCACCGGGTGCGTAGGATCCGGGTCATCGAAACCTCCTGTTCGTACGAGCGAGCCCGTGCAGCCGCCGCAGCGACGCGAGGACGGGGGACAGCACACTAGCAACGCGCCGGCCCGCTCGGTGGACGACCGGCGCCGCGCCGGAACACGCGGAACCCCTTGAATATTCAGGGTACCGCCGTTATTATTAGCACTCGCAAACGGTGAGTGCTAACGACGACCCCGTCCGGGGCCGCCGAGAGTATCGCTGTTTTCCGATTCCACCGGCCCCCTGCGGGCCGGCGGGTGTTCAGACGACAGACAAGCAATCCAGGAGATGGCATCCATGAAACTGCGTCCTCTGCACGATCGCGTGGTCATCAAGCGGCTCGACAACGAGCGCAAGACCGCCTCGGGCATCGTCATTCCCGATAACGCGGCAGAGAAGCCCGACCAGGGCGAGGTGGTCGCCGTCGGCAACGGCAAGGTCGGCGACGACGGCAAGGTCCGTGCGATGGCCGTCAAGCCGGGCGACAAGGTGCTGTTCGGCAAGTACAGCGGCCAGACCGTGAAGGTCG
>JAKORH010000409.1 GCA_029777935.1 Pseudomonadota bacterium | reverse complement strand
TGCCGTCCCGACAATTTCCAGCTCGACAATTTTCAGGTTGGGTGCCTTGATGCTCACCTGCTCTTGCTTTACTTCGCTCTTTGTCGACATGCGTGTCTCCTTGGTTGAGCGATACCGCTGAACAGCAGCGGCCACCGTTTGAAATCTGCTGCGCCAACTCACCAGTTCCTCTGCCTGATCCCGGACTTCATGATTCGTTCCGCGTCGCCGCCGAGCTTCAGACGCGCTCATTTGCGAGCACTGTGGCGCTTCATGCCGTATTCCAGCACGGTCCGCGCGCTGCCCGTCAGCCGAATGCGCGTCGTCCACGGCGACGTCCCGCAGCGACAGCACCCGCGCGCGTTGTGCAGCGTTTCCTCGGCGCACGTCCGGCACTCGTGGCGGTAGAGCGAGGGACCGCTGATGATGCCGCCGTGGGGTTTCATCGCTGCATCTCCGGCGTCAGCCGGCCGGTGCTCAGCCGCACCAGCGTCTCTTTCTCCCGCAGCAGGCGTTCGACGTGATCGAGCATCGTCCGTGAGTGATGTCGCGCACCTTGTGCGTCAATGCGCGCGACGTGAGTCCGATCCTCAAGCGTTCTGATCCGTCGCTCCATTGCGCGCATTCGCGACGCCAGCGACTCGACGGTATCGCGCGGTTTGAGCTTCCGCCTGGGCTTCATGCCAGCCACCAGATCACCCCCGCGCCGATTGCCCACAGCACCAGCCCGCCGAGCGTCAGCCAGATCAGCCAGTCCCCGCGCGCTTCGCGATTCACCGGCGGCAGATCGAGCGTCCGGCCGAAGCGGTGACGCTGCGCTAAACGCGTTGTAGCGCCGTCTGCGCCGGGATCGTCGTCACCGGATACCGTCGCCGCAGTCTGCCCGCGATCGTGGCGTGGCGAGGCTATGCGTTCGCGCCAGCGGCCGGCAGCCGGTGTGCTCGCCTCGTATTCGTCGTCCTGCGCCTCGCGTTGCAGCTTGCGCATGACGTCAATCACGCGGCCGTCGATCTGCTCCTGCATGCTCACAGCGCCTCCCCGTAAATTCGCTCGAATACCGCGCGGAACGTCTCGACTTTGCCATCGCGCTTGCCGCAGATCGCCTCGGCCAGCCCGCGCGACGTGATCGCCTCGCGCATCCGTGCCTTGCGCGTCGCGGTGTCCGTGACGCCGGAAAACACTTCGGCGTAGACCCCGCCAGCGCGCGCGTTGAAGTCGTCGCAGCGGCGCGCGAGCCATTCCTCGGCGCGGTCATTCGGGGTCATGCGTCCTCCGGTTCGGGCGAGAGTCGCCGCAACAGCGCGCTGACCGATGCAGGGCCGCTCAATCGCGCGCCGTTCAGCGCGATTTGCGGCACGGCCTCGCGCACGTCGTCGGCGTCCTGCATCGTCTCGAAGTGCTCGGCGAAGCGGCGCTCGAGGAACGGCAGGCCATCGTCCGCGGACATCGCGACCACACGCCAGCCGCCGATGGCGCGCACCGCGCGCTCCACCGCGGGATTGTCGGTCGGGTAGTTGCTGCCGCGCGCCGCGTCGAGCGCAACCGCCCAGGCTTCTCCCGCCGTGGGCCGTCCGGCCTTGCGCAGTTCGGCGAAATCCGCCGGCCGCGGCATGAACTTCGCGGTCTGCATCAGGTGGCGCGCGCCGGCCTGGAATTCCTCGAGCGACCAGTCGGCGAGCGCAAGCCAGTACGCGTCGAGCACCAGCGCGTCGGGGTCTTGGCCGTACAGCCGGAACATGCCGGTCAGCGTGTTGCGAAACGCGGTGGCGTCAGTTGGCTGCACGGCGCACCTCGGGCGGAACCCACCCCTCGGTCTGGTCGATGATCCGGCGCGTCTGCGCCGACAGGTCGGTGCGCGGCGGCTCGGCGTTGAACCGCAGGCCGGCGTCGATGTGCGAGGCGTCGCGCAGCATCAGGCCGATGTCGTCGTACACCGTGCCGCGGTCGTTCTGGCCCATGTGGTGCGGCGAGTTGCGGTAGCCGCTGATCGCCAGGCACAGGTCGGCCTCGGAGTAGTTCTCGAGCGCCGCGCGGATCAGCCTGCGCCGCTTGGCGTCGAGCTGCGCCCGGTCGTGGCCGTGCACTTCGCGCCAGTGCCGGAAAACCCGCGCCACCGATTCGCCGATGCGGTCGGAGGTTCCCCGTGGAACCGGATCGGGGTCGGGCGGCTCATCGGTCGACGAAGTCGACAGGGGTTCCGAAGGAACCTTCTTCCTTGGTCTAGTCTGGTCTGGTCTGGTCTGGTCTGGTAACGCACCAGCGTTACTTGTTTGCGCATCAGTGCAACGCTCTTGCGTTACATTTCGTATGCGGTGACGCGCGACGCGCTTCGCCGTGAGCGCCTTCTTTTTCGCGTCAGTGCCATTAAACTCATGAAAACGCGGGAGTTTTACGCTGTGTTCGTCGAGGACCTGAAGCCAGTCCTCGGGCATCATGTCGCAGAACCCGTGGATGCCGACGAGCTGGTCTATCTCGTGCGCACCGAGGTCGAGTGTGTCGTCCTCTCGGAGGTACGAATCGGCGTACATCCACAGTTGCGCGAGGCTGCCTAACAGCAGCGTTACACACCTGCGTTCAGTGATACGCACCTGCGTTACATCTGTAACGCTCTTGAGTTCCCGATCTCGCAGCAGGCCGAGCATGCGCAGGAATCGCGGATCTTCGCGCAGGTCCTTCTCGAGCTTGATCCAGCCGCTCATGCCGCCCGCCAAAGGCACTTCGGGCTGAGGTTGCTTGACCTGGCCGGCGCGTATCCGGCCCGGACGACCCACCCCCTACGCGCGGCGAGCTGCGCGGCCGGGCCCCACGCTTTCGCGTTCGGCGGCGCAGGCAGGCGCGAGACTTCGGCGGCATCCTCGACGAGGAACGGCTGGCCGTGCGTCGTGCGCGCGTAGTCGCGCAGGTAGGCGGCGGCGAGTTCGGTCCAATCATGCGCCGCGTCGTCAGCCGCGCGCCGGACTCGAGCCATTCCGAGGTCGCGGCGGGCTTCCGGAGTTGGCGCGAACAGGTCGCCAGTGAGGTTCATCGCGGCCCCCTTCCGGCCCGGTTCCGGTCCGACTCCGGTGCGCTTCCGTTGCCACCGCAGACCCGCTGTACGAGCATGGACCTATGCTTTTCGCGCTCGACCCAGTCGGCCAGGATCTCGCGCAGCACGCTCATGCGGCTGGCGCCGGGGGTGGCCTGCGCCACGGCGTCCATGACGTCTACGTGCTCGCGGAGCACGTCGCCGCGCAGTTCGACGAATGGAT
>JAKORH010000408.1 GCA_029777935.1 Pseudomonadota bacterium | reverse complement strand
GTCAGGATCAGCGCGCGGATCGGGCGCTTGCCGGCGATCGGTGCGGCCGCCAGCCGCTGCAGGATCGGCAGCACGCAGCCGGCGGTCTTGCCGGTGCCGGTCTGCGCGCCGGCGAGCAGGTCGCGCCCTGCGAGGACGGCGGGGATCGCCTGTTGCTGAATGGGTGTCGGCTCGGTATAGCCGACATCGCTCGTCGCGCGCACGAGGGCGTCGGACAAGCCAAGGCTTGCGAATTTCATGGTTTCTTTCGCGGGTCGGCCTGCCGCACGGCGTTGAGCCGCAGCGTTCATCGACCAGCCGATTGCAGACAAACGGGTAATCAGGTGGAGCCGCTGCTTCGCGTCTCCGTCAGGATTGACAGCGGCAAAGGCACGTCGATCGGGAATCGACGGCGCTGGTCACATGCCGCGTGAACGCAGTGTAGCAGGCATGCGCCTCTCAAGTTGATCCGGCTTTGCCGGGCAACTTGAACCCCCCCGGGGGGCGGGCCGGGCAAGGCCCGGCCCTGGGGGCACTCAGTACATCCGGTGGCGGAACAGCCACCCCGCGCAGGCCAGCGCACCGACGCCGATCACCGCCATCGGCCACATCTGCGGCAGCAGCACCTCGAACGACACGCCTTCGAGGAACACCTTGCGCAGGATGACCAGGAAGTAGCGCAGCGGATCGAGCAGCGTGACCAGTTGCACCGCGTGCGGCATGTTCGCGATCGGCGTGGCGAATCCGGACAGGATGATGGCGGGCACCATGAACAGGAACGCGCCGAGCAGGCCCTGCTGTTGCGTGACCGCGAGCGACGACACCATCAGCCCGACGCCGACCGCCGACAGCAGGAACAGAGCCAGCCCGACGTACAGCACGAGCAGGCTGCCCCGCAGCGGGATGTCGAACCACAGCGTGGCGGCGAGGATGATCACGGTGGCCTCGAGGAAGCCGATGATGAAGCCCGGAAGCGCCTTGCCGATCAGGATTTCGACCGGACGCAGGGGCGTGACCAGCAACTGGTCGAACGTGCCCTGCTCGCGCTCGCGCGCCACCGACAGCGCCGTGACCAACATCGCCACCAGCAACGTGATGACGCCGGTCAGGCCAGGAATGAAGAACCAGCGGCTCTCCAGGTTGGGGTTGAACCAGGCGCGGGTCTGCAGCCGCGCCGGCGGCTGCGGCAGGTTGCGCGCGGCGATCCAGTCCGCGTTGAAGCCGTTGACCACGGTGCGCACGTAGTTCAGCGCGATCATCGCGCTGTTGGAGTTGCGCCCGTCGACGATCACCTGCAGCGGCGCGGGCTGGCCGGTCGTCAGGTCGCGAGTGAACTGCGGGCCGAAATGCACGACGACCAGCACGCGCCGGCTGTCCACCAGCGGCGCGATGTCTCCCGCGGAGGCGATCGTCGCGGTCTCGCGAAAGCGGTCCGAGGCGCGGAACGCCGCCGCCAGCTCCCGCGCTGCCGCGCCGCGGTCCTCGTCGTAGATGGCGAAGGCAATGCCGTTGAGATCGAACGTGGCCGCGTAGCCGAACACCAGCAGTTGGATCAGCGGCGGCAGAATCAGCACGAAGCGGCTGCGGCGATCCTTCAGCACCGCGAGGAACTCCTTGCGCATCAGCGCGACGATCCGCTGCCACATGGTTGATAGGGTTCTACTCCAGCCGCTTGCGCGTCTTGCGCCAGGTGAGAGCCAGGAAGATCACCGCCATCAGCGCGAGCGCGGCCGAATTGGGCCAGATCACCGAGCCGACGTCCCCGGCGAGGAACAGCGTGTTGACGATCGCGACGAAGTAACGCCCGGCCACCAGATGCGTGATCACCTGCACCACCGCCGGCATGCTGCCGATGTCGAAGATGAAGCCCGACAGCAGGAACGCCGGCAGGAAGGTCACGATCAGCGCGACCTGCCCGGCGACGAACTGGTTCCTGGCCACGCTGGAGATCAAGAGCCCCATGCCGAGCGCGACCAGCAGGAACAGCGACGAGGTCACGATCAGCAGCCAGAACGAGCCGCGCAGCGGCACGTCGAACAGCCCCACCGCCATCGCCACCGACAGCAGCATGCCGCCCGTGCCGAGCAGGAAGTACGGGATCAGCTTGCCGAGCAGGATCTCGGTCACGCCTACCGGCGTCACCATCAGCGCTTCCATCGTGCCGCGCTCCCACTCGCGCGCCATCACCATCGAGGTCAGCAGCGCGCCGATCAGCGTCATGATCACGACGACCAGTCCCGGCACGAGGTAGTTGCGGCTTCTCAGCTCGCTGTTGAACCACACGCGCTGTTCGACGCGGACCGGGACCTGCAGCTCCACACCTTGCCGCTGCGCGCGCTGCGCCAGCCAGTTGGACCACGCGCCCTCGACGTAACCCTGCACGATGTTGCCGGAGTTGGCGTTGACGCCGTTGATCAGAAGCTGGATCGGCGCGCCGTCGGGGCGCCGCAGTTGCGCGGCGAAGTCCGCGCGCAGGTGCACGATGGCGTCGACGCGGCCGTCGAGCAGCGCCGCGACGGCGGTCGCCATGTGCGGCACCCGGATCGGCACGAAGTAGTGCGAGCCGTCGAGCGCGGCGGCGAAGTCGGCCGCGTCCGCGCCGGGGTCCTCGATCACGACTGCCACCGGCACGTGATCGGAATCGAGCGACACGCCGTAGCCGAACAGCAGCAGCAGCGCCACCGGCATGACGAATGCGATCGCGATGCTGCTCGGATCGCGGATCACCTGCAGGAACTCCTTGCGCACCAGCCCGAGCAAGCGCATCGCCACGCCGCCGCGCCGCGCAGTGGCCTGCCGACGACTCATGGCCGCTCTCCCTGTCGCTCGGAGCCCTCGATCAGCCGGATGAACGCCTGCTCCATCGTCGTCTCGACACCCGGCGCGGCGTGTGCGGCCTTGATCTCCCCCGGCGCGCCGACCGCGAGCAGGCGGCCGGAGGCGAGTATCGCGACGCGGTCGCAGTACTCCGCCTCTTCCATGAAATGCGTGGTCACCAGAACGGTGACCTGCGCGCGCGCCAGCGCGTTGATGCGCCCCCAGAATTCGCGCCGTGCCAGCGGATCGACGCCCGACGTGGGCTCGTCGAGGAACAGGATGTCCGGCTCGTGCATCAGCGCGCATGCCAGCGCCAGCCGCTGCTTGTAGCCGAGCGGCAGGTCGGCGCTGATCGCATCCGCGTACGCGGCGAGCTCGAATTCACGCAGTGCCCAGTCGATGCGTTCGCTGCGGCGGTTCACCGACAGGCCGTAGACGCGGGCAAAGAAATCGAGGTTCTGGCGCACGCCGAGGTTGCCGTACAGCGAGAACTTCTGCGACATGTAGCCGATGCGCCCGCGCGCCGCCGAAGCCGCGCGCCGCAGATCGACACCGGCCACCCGCAGCGTGCCACCGGATGCGGGCAGCAGGCCGCACAGCATGCGAAACGTCGTCGACTTGCCAGCTCCGTTGGGGCCGAGCAGCCCGAACACTTCGCCGCGATGCACGTCGAACGACACGCCATCGACCGCATGGAAGTCGCCGAAGCGGCGTTTCAGGTCATGCACTTCGATCATCACTTCGCCGGGTTTCGCCGACACCGCGATCGATTCCACGATCGCGGATGGCGCTGTGCGCGCCGGCCGCAGCAGAGCGACGAATCCATCCTCGAAGCGCGGCGCGACGGCTTCGATCCGCGCCGCCGGCAACGCCGGGAGCAGCGCGGCGATGTCCGGCGCGCGCGGCTCCTCGGTCACGAGGCGCACATGTTCGGCTTGCACCACGCTGTCGATCACCCCCGGCAGCGCGGAGGCGTGCGCCAGCACGTCGCGCTTGCTGGCCCCGGGCGCCGTCAGCGCGAACGCGCGGCCCTGCAGGCGCGCGGTCAGCGCCGCAGGGGCGCCCGCATCGAGCACGCGCCCCTCGTGCAGCAACGTTACTTCGTCGCAGCGCTCGGCCTCGTCCAGATACGCGGTCGACAGCAGCACGCTCATGCCTTCGTCGCGCACCAGCCGATACACGATCCCCCAGAGTTCGCGCCGCGACAGCGGATCGACGCCGACGGTGGGCTCGTCGAGCAGCAGCAGGCGCGGCGCCCGCACCAGCGTGCACGCGAGCCCGAGCTTCTGCTTCATGCCGCCGGACAGCCTTCCTGCGAGCCGGTTCGAGAAGCGCTCCAGTCCCGTCATACGCATCAGCTCTGCATAGCGATCCGGCCGCGCGGCGCGCGGCACTCCCTGCAGATCGGCGTACAGATCGAGGTTTTCCTGCACGCTCAGGTCCTCGTACAGCCCGAACCGCTGCGGCATGTAGCCGAGCGCCGACTGCACGCGCAGCGATTCGCGGCTCGCGTCCATGCCGAGCACGGTGATGCTGCCCGACGCGGGAACAAGCAGGCCGGCGGCGAGACGCATCAGCGTCGTCTTGCCGGCGCCGTCCGGACCGATGAGGCCGGCCACGATCCCGTGGCGGACGCGAAAGCTCACGTCGCGCAGTGCCGTCACTTCGCGTGCGCCGGCATGGAATGTCTTGGCGAGCGACTTCGCCTCGAGCGCCACCGCGTCGGAAGCGTCCATCGACGGCGGTTCGGTCAAGCGAAGACGGCAAGCCGGTTCATGGCCCGTCGCGGCACGGTTCGGTGCCGGCCGCCGGCGCCGGCTGATCGAGCCGCACCGTGACGGTGGCCGGCATGCCCAGCCGCAGCTCGCCGCTGGGTGCGCACACGAACGCGCGCACCTGGTAGACGAGCGCGGTGCGGACTTCGCGCGTCTCTACCGACTTGGGCGTGAATTCGGCCGTCGGCGAGATGAAGCCGATCCAGCCGCGATAGCGTTTGCCGGGAAAGCTGTCGGTCGCGATTTCGGCGCGCGCTCCGGTGTGGATCTTGCCGAGATCGACTTCGGAGACATACGCGCGCACCCACAGCGGCTCGGTCAACGCCAGCGTCAACACGGCCTTCTGCGGCGAGGCCATGTCGCCCGGTTCGAGGATGCGCTTTTCCACCACGCCGTCGGCCGGCGCGCGCAGAGTGGCATCGGCGAGGTTGCGCTGCGCGAGCGCGAGCGCGGCCTCGTATGCGCCGAGCGTGGCCTTCGCTGCCGCGATGTCTTCCTTGCGCGAACCCGCTTCCAGCAGGCGCAGCGCTTCCTGCGCCGAATTGAAGCGCGCCTCGGCCGCGTCGGCCGCGGCGCGCGAGTTGTCCGCCTGCTGCTGCGAGATGAAGCGCTTGGCGGCCAGTTCCTGGTCGCGCTCCTGCGTGGCACGCGCGTTGCGCAGGTCGACGCGCGCCGCCTGCGCGTCGGCCTGCGCCTTGCGAATCTCCTGCGGCCGTGAGCCGGCGACCAGCCGCGCCACGATCTGCTGCTGCGCGGCGACCTGCGCCTGTGCCTGCGCGACGGCCTGATTCAGCCGCTCGGCGTCGAGCACCGCGAGCGTCTGGTTCTTGCTGACCCGATCGCCCTCGCGCACCAGCACGCCGGCAATGCGTTCACTGCCATTGAAGGCCAGCTCGACCTGCCGGATGTCGACGTTGCCGTGCAGTTGCAGTGTGTCGGCGGCGACCTTGTCGTTGCGCTGATACCACCACGCGGCGGCCGCGGCGAAGACGATGACCAGCGCGAGGACGGGCAGGATCGCTTTGGGTTTCATGTCGAACTGTTCCTGCGAGCCATCGTAGCCCAGGCCGCGATCCTCCCGGCCCGCGCCAGCGCGCCGACGCTTCGCGCGCTTGCGCGAAGTCATGCGCGATGCACTTGCCGTTCAGCGGGATGGGGGTTGCACGGAGCAGGCGCCTTCGCGGCCTGCGCCCGACGCCGACGCCCGACGCCAACACCCGATCGATCAGATCGGCTGCGTGCGCCGCTCGAGCCACGCCAGCGCGTCGCCGGCCACGAACGGCGCGAGCCGCCGCCTGACTTCCGCGTGATAGGCGTCGAGCCACGCGATCTCGTCGTCGCGCATCAAGGCGCGCTCGATGCAGCGCGTGTCGATCGGGCATAGCGTCAGCGTTTCGAACTCGAGGAATTCTCCGAACTCGCCGGTCTGCGCGGGCACGTTCAGCACCAGGTTCTCGATCCGCACGCCCCAGCGGCCCGGGCGGTAGATGCCGGGCTCGTTGCTGGTGATCATGCCGGGTTCCATCGCGGTCGCAGCCTCCGGCGGCAGGTGCGGCGTGATGCCGTGCGGGCCTTCGTGAACGTTCAGCGCGTAGCCGACGCCGTGCCCGGTGCCGTGGCCGTAGTCGATGCCGCCGGCCCAGATCGGCGCGCGCGCCAGGGTGTCGAGCAGCGGCGATTTCGTGCCGCGCGGGAACACCGCCATCGAGAGCTGAATCATGCCCTTCAGCACCAGCGTGCAGTCGCGCCGCTGCTCGGCCGTCGCGGTTCCGATCGGCACCACGCGCGTGATATCGGTGGTGCCGTAGTGGTACTGCGCGCCGGAGTCGATCAGCAGCAGCCCGTTGCCGGTGGCGCCTGCCTCGCTGATCACCGCGTGCGCTTCCTCGGTGGCGCGGTAGTGCGGCAGCGCGCCGTTGGCGTTGAAGCCGGCGATGGTGGAGAAGCTCGGCGAGACGAAGCCCGGCCGCCGGGCGCGCGCGGCGATTATTCGCTCGTCGATCGTGAGTTCGGTGATCCGCTCGCCGCGCGCGAGCGCCGCCTCGAGCCAGGCGAAGAATTCGCACAACGCGGCGCCGTCCTGCTCCATTGCGCGGCGGACGTGCGCGATCTCGCCGTCGGTCTTGCGGCTCTTGGCGAGCGTCGAGGGATTCAGCGCTTCGACCAACCGCACGTGGTCCGGCACCTTCGCGCGCAGGCCGAAGGTCATCCGCTTCGGGTCGATCAGCAGCGTCGCGTTGCGCGGCAGGTTCGCCAGCGCCGACGCGGTCCATTCGTAAGGCCGCACGTCGATGCCTTCGCCCTCGAGACTGTCGGCCAGCGCCGGCGGCACCTTGCCTTCGCCGACGAAGAGTGTCGCTCGCCGCGGGCCGATCAGTGCATGTGCCAGAAACACCGGGTTGTACGGCACGTCAGCGCCGCGCAGGTTGAACAGCCACGCGATGTCGTCGAGCGTGCAGATCAGGTGCCAGTCGGCGCCGGCGGCCTGCATTTGCGCGCGTACCACGGCCAGCTTGTCGGTGCGCGCCACCGGCGCGTACTCGCGCGCGTGCTCGCGCACGGGCGCGGCCGGCAGCGGCGGGCGGTCGCGCCACACTCGATCGAGCAGGTCGATGTCGGTGCGCAGCTTGATGCCGCGCGGCGTGAGCTTCTCTTCGAGCGCGCGCGCCAGCGTGATCGACAGTACCGCGCCGTCGACGCCCACCGTCGCGCCCGCCGGCACGTGCTCGGCCAGCCAATCGATGTGCGCCTGGCTGGTCGCCCCGCCGACGCGCATCACGGTGATGCCGGTGCCGGCCGTCTGCGTTTCCGCCTGCACCCAGTAGCGGCTGTCGACCCAGAGGCCGGCGAAGTCCGCCGTGACGATCAGCGTTCCCATCGACCCGGTGAATCCCGACAGCCACACGCGCCCCTGCCAGCGCTCGGGCAGGTATTCGGACAGGTGCGGATCGGCCGACGGCACCAGCCAGGCAGCGATCGATTCCGCCTGCATTGCCGCGCGCAGCGCATCGATGCGGGCGCGCAGATCGGAGCGAGTGGAGGCCAACGTGTCCATCGATGCGAGACAGGAAATTCCGAGTGGCTGCGCAGTCTACGCTGCGGCGCGCATGCGCCGGACGCCGGTTCCGGCCGGCTTAATACGCACGCATGACAGACAGGCGTGGAGCGCGGAGCTACCTTGAAGCCCTGCAGACGAATCCGCAGTGGCCGCCGGGGCTCCGTCCTCCAAGCCCGGCCCCGGGGACCCCCGCGGATCGTCTGCAACCATCTTCATCTGTGTTCTCCCCGACCTCGCCGCGTGCACCCCGCGCGGCTTTTTTTTACTCCCGCCCGCGCTTCGCGTTCATCCGCGCCTTCGCCACGCGCGAGCGCATCTTCCACAGCGCGCGCTGCTCGCGCCGCTCGAGGAACGTCGCCGCGCCGCGCCGCGCTTCGCGCTGCAGCTTCAGATAGTTCTTCAGCCGATCGGGTGCGATCAGTTCGCGCACCGCGCAGCCGGGCTCTTCGCCGTGCGTGCAGTCGCGGAAGCGGCACCCGGCGGCAGCCTGCGCGATGTCGGCGAAGGTCGCGTCGATCGACGCGCCGTCGACGTCGAGCCTCAGTCCGCGCAGCCCCGGCGTATCGATCAGGCAGGCGCCGCCGGCGATCGGCAGCAGCGTGCGCGCGCGCGTCGTATGCCGGCCGCGGCTGTCGTCGGCCCGCACGTTGCCGGTGGCCCGTAGCGCTGCGCCGAGCAGCGTGTTGGTCAGCGTCGACTTGCCTGCGCCGGACGAGCCGAGCAGCACCACGGTCCGGCCGGTGCCGAGGTAAGAACTCAGTTCGTCGCGAGCCGCGGAGTCGCGCGCATCGAGCGCGTGCAGCGCAACCGCCCGCGGCAGTCGCTCGCGCAGCGCCTCCTGCGACGCGGCGGCAGCCGCCGCGAGGTCGCGCTTGGTCAGCACCACGACCGGCTGCACACCCGCGGCCTGCACCAGCGTCAGGTAGCGCTCGATGCGGCGCGGGTTGAAGTCGCCGTCAAGCCCCATCAGCAGCAACGCGGTATCGACGTTGCTGACCAGCGCCTGCGGCGTGCCGTCGTCGTGGCGCCGCGCGAGCGATGTCAATGGTTCGGCGCGCGCATGCACCCACCAGGCGCCGTGCGCGTCGCGTCGGGCGACGATCCAGTCGCCCGTGGCCAGTTGAGCGTCCTCGGTCGCCGCCGTGCGCCGCAGACCCGGCGCCAACCGCGCCGGATGTTCGTCGCTGCCGTCATGCAGCCGCACCGATTCGCGCTGAACTTCCGTCACGCGCATCGGGACGCCATCGACGCCGAGCGCGGCGAGGCGCTGCGCCATGGCCGGATTGAAACCGATCGGCCGCAACCGATCAAAGGGAATCTCGTTCATTTCGTTCGGACTCTTTCCAGGGTTGAAAGGGTCGCGCGCGGCGGGCGCGCGCAGCCGGGCCGTGCGGCGTGAACCGCACAGGATCAACAGCGGGGAAATGTCGGCCGCGCGAGGCGGCGGATGCGAACGAACCGGGTCAGCGCAGGTGCGGCCGACTAGGTGACAAGCTCTCGGTTATCCATGGCGCCCCCCGTGTGAATGGCGCTGTGCGAGCGGGACGCGAAGCATCGCGCGCGGCGCGGCGCGCGTCAACCGCGGTGATCCGGCACGTATGCCCCGTGCAACGACCGGTGCCATTGCCACAGCCCTTCGAGCGCGAAGATCGCCAGCGCGATCCAGATCAGCGCATAGCCGGCGAGCTTCGACGCCGGGAACGGTTCGTGAAACGCCCACACGCCGAGCGCGAGCTGCAGCGTCGGCGAGATGTACTGCAGGATGCCCAGGTGCGCGAACGCCATGCGCCGCGCAGCAGCGGTGAACAGCAGCAGCGGTGTGGCGGTCACCGGTCCGGCCGCGACGAGCAGCCAGCGCGTGACGTCCGTGCCGAGGGCGAACGCGCTTTCGCCCTGCGCGGTCGTGCCGAAGAGGTAGGCGAGCGCGAACGGGAACAGCAGCGCGGTCTCCAGCGCGAGGCCCTCGATCGCGCCGAGCGGGGCGGTCTTGCGGATCAGCCCGTAGGCACCCCAGGTCAACGCCAGAGCGAGGCCGATCCAGGGCAGCTGGCCCGCGTTCCAGGTCAGCCATGCCACGCCGGCGGCGGCGATCGCCGCCGCGGTCCACTGCGGGCGGCGCAACCGCTCGTGCAGCACGAATGCGCCGATCAGCACGTTCACCAGCGGATTGATGTAATAGCCGAGGCTGGCGTCGATCACGTGGTCGGCCGTGATGGCCCAGATGTACAGGCCCCAGTTCGCGGTCACCAGCAGCGCGCTGGTGACGAACGCGGCCAGCACGACGGGCGCGCGGGCGACGTCGCGCAGCCACTGCCACCGCGTCAGCAGCGCCAGCAGCAGCGCGCACACCGCGAGCGACCACACCATCCGGTGCGCCAGGATCTGCGGCGCCGGCACGCCGGCGAGCGCCTTGAAGTACAGCGGCGCCACGCCCCACAGCGCGTAGGCGCCGAGCGCGTACAGGATGCCGCGCTTCACCGGATGCTCCCGTGCATGACGCGCATTATCCGCTACCGCCGTCGCGGCAATCGAATAGTTGACAATGGCAATGATCGGCGCGAAAGTCGGCGCCCATGGGCGACCGTGATCTCGAACGCGAGGTGGCGCGGGTGCGCGCCTTCAACCGCTTCTACACGCAGAAGATCGGCGTGCTGGGCGAGGGGCTGCTGGACAGCCCGTTCTCGCTCGCCGAGGTGCGGCTGCTGTGGGAACTGGCGCACCGCGGCGACACCACCGCCGGGGAACTGGCGCGCGCGCTGAACCTCGACGCCGGCTACGTCAGTCGTCTGCTGGCGGGCCTGCGGCGGCGCGCGCTGATCGCGCGCGAAGTGTCGCCCGCCGATCGCCGGCGCCGGCCGCTGGCGCTGACGAAGCGCGGCACGCGCGCGTTCGCGCCGCTGGATGCACGCGCGCGCGACCAGGTCGCGGCCCAACTGGTCCGGCTGGCGCCCGGCGAGCGGCGGCTGCTGCTGCAGGCGCTCGACACGGTCGAGTCGTTGCTCGGCGACCGGACGGCGCGAACCGCACCGTACCTGCTGCGGCCGCATCGCGCCGGCGACATCGGCTGGGTGGTGTCGCGCCACGGCGCCCTCTACCACGAGGAGTACGGCTGGGACCAGACGTTCGAGGCGCTGGTGGCGGAGATCGCGGCGAGGTTCCTGCGCAATTTCGATCCGCAGCGCGAGCACTGCTGGATCGCCGAGCGCGACGGCGTGCCGCTCGGATCGGTGTTCTGCGTCGCGCAGAGCCGGCGCTTGGCGAAGCTGCGGCTGCTGCTGGTGGAGCCGGCGGCGCGCGGCTCGGGGCTGGGCAGCGCGCTGGTGGCCGAATGCATCCGTTTCGCGCGCGCGGCGGGCTACCACCGGCTGACGCTGTGGACCAACGACGTACTGGTGGCGGCGCGCTGCATCTACGAGCGTTGCGGATTTCGCCTGGTGCGCGAGGAGAAGCATCACAGCTTCGGCCACGACCTCGTCGGCCAGTACTGGGACCTGTCGCTGCGCTGATGCGCGTCGCCCCGCTGTTCGCCGCGGCCGCGGTCGGCGTGCAGGTGGGCGCGGCGATCGTTGCCACGCGCTTCGTGATCGGCGAGACGACTCCGGCGGCGCTCGCGCTGCTGCGCTACCTGATCGCGCTCGCTTGTCTGGCGCCGTTCGTGCCAGGCGTGCGATTCGCGCGGCGCGACCTCGCGCCGATCGCGCTGCTCGGGATCGGGCAGTTCGGAGTGCTGATCGCGCTGATGAATTTCGGCTTGCAATTCATCTCGTCGGCGCGTGCCGGCCTGCTGTTCGCGACGATGCCGCTCGCCACACTGGTGCTCGGTGCGATCCTCGGGCGCGAGCGCCTGTCGCTGCGGGTGCTGTCCGGCGTCCTGTTGACGATCGCCGGCGTGGCCTGCGTGCTGGGCGAGAAGCTGCTGACCGGCGCCAGCCGCGACGAATGGGTCGGCGCGCTCGCGGTGCTTGGCGCCGCCGGCGTCGGCGCGCTATGCAGCGTGCTGTATCGGCCTTATCTGGAGCGCTATCCAACGGCGGCGGTCGGCGCCGTCGCGATGGCCGCATCGGTCGTCGCTCTGGCGCTGCTCGCCGGCGTCGAGGGATTCTTCGCGCGCGTGCCGGACTTCTCCGCCGCCGGCTGGGGCGCAGTGCTGTTCATCGGCGCCAGCAGCGGCGTCGGCTACTTCCTGTGGCTGTGGGCGCTGCGGCATGCGGAGCCCACGCGCGTGACCATCTTCCTGTCGCTCAGCCCCGTGACCGCGGCACTGCTCGGCGCGCTGCTGCTCGGCGAGGCGATGACACCGTGGCTGATGCTCGGTCTCGTGCTGATCGTGGCCGGACTATGGGCGGGTGTCAGACCCAGCCGAGCGCGCCGATGATCCCGCCGGCCGCGATCATCCACAGCAGGTGGATGCGCGTGCGCCACACCAGCAGCGCCGCCGGGATCGTCAGCAGCAGGTGCTTCCAGCCCGGCGTCTGCGCGCTCAGGATCCAGCCGGTGGCCACCAGCAGCGCGATCACGATCGGCGCCATGCCGGCGTTGAACGCGCGCACCGCGCGCTGCTCGCGCCGCGCGTGGCCCCAGCGCGCGGCGACGAATGCGAGCGTGGTCGACGGCAGCAGGATGCCGAGCATCGTGACCGCGGCGCCGATCAACCCCGCCGCCTGGTAGCCCATCACGGCGACGAACAGCACGTTCGGGCCCGGCGAGGCCTGCGCGATCGCGATCGACGCGGTGAACTGCGCGTCGTCGAGCAGCCCCATCTGCGTGACCATCACCCGGTACATGTCGGGCGCGACCACGATCGCGCCGCCGATCGACAGCAGCGACAGCAGCAGGAAGTGGCCGAACAGCGAGGCCAGCACGGCGAGCGACAGCGTGCCGGTCACGAGCGCGCCCTCGCCCCGATGCGGGCCCACGCCAGCGCGTACGCGACCACGCCCAGCCCGAGCAGCACCCACACCAGCGGCCAGTGCAGCAGCGCCACCGCCACGAACGCCGCCGCCGCAAACGCGAGGCAGGCCGGCACGCCCATCGGGTTGGTGCGCATTGCGGCCGCCAGCCGCAGCGCCGTGCCGACGATCAGCCCGGCCGACACCGCGCCCATGCCTTTCAGCGCGCCGGCGACCGCGGGGTTCGCAGCGTAATGCACGTACAGCGCGGTCAACCCCAGCACGACCACCAGCGGCGCCGCCATCATGCCGGCGAGCGCGGCGAACGCGCCGCGCCAGCCGAAGTGACGGTCGCCGACCATCAGCGCGACGTTGCACACGTTCGGCCCGGGCAGCACCTGCGCCAGCGCCAGCATCTCGACGAATTGCGCCGGCGTCAGCCAGCGCTTCTGTTCGCACAGCACGCGTTGCGCGATCGCGAGTACGCCGCCGAAGCCCTGCAGCGCCAGCAGCGTGAACGTGATGAAGAGATCCCGCGTCGAGGCGGGACGCAGCGGCGCGGCATCGGAGGACACGCGCGAATGTTAGAGCCTGCGTCCTGCCTTCGCTCAGGCCGCCGGCGCCGGCGCAACTCGTGCTGGCGCGCCCGCGTTCTGCAGCGTGAGTTCGAACCAGAAGGTCGCACCCCGGCCGCGCGCGCTGTCGACGCCGATCGCGCCGTCCATCAGTTCGACCAGGTGCTTGCAGATGGCGAGCCCCAGGCCGGCGCCGCCGAAACGCCGCGTGGTCGAGGCGTCGGCCTGCGTGAACGGCTCGAACAGGCGCTTCTGCTCCTCCGCGCTCAGGCCGATGCCGGTGTCGCCGACCTCGAAGCGCAAACGGCACAGCGCGATGTCGGGCGGCTCGTGCGGCACGCGCGCGAGCCCCACGTTGACCGACCCGCGTGCGGTGAACTTCAGCGCGTTGCTGAGCAGGTTGGCCAGCACCTGGCGCACCCGTCCGGCGTCGCCAAGCACGGCGTCGGGTACGTCGTCGGCGATCTGCACGTCCAGCGTGAGGCCCTTGGCGCGCGCGCTTTCGCCGAACAGGGCGGCCACGTCGCGCACCGGCGCGCGCGGATCGAACGGCGCGCTTTCAAGCGTCAGCCGGCCCGCTTCCATGCGCGAGAAGTCGAGCACGTCGTTCAGCACGCGCAGCAGCCCGGCCGCCGAGTCGTACGCGACCTTGGCGAACTGCTTCTGCTCGGCGTCGAGCGGCGAGCGCTGCAGCAGTTCGAGCATGCCCATCATCCCGTTCATCGGCGTGCGAATCTCGTGACTCATCGTGGCGAGGAACTGCGATTTCGCGCGCGAGCCGGCTTCGGCTTCGGCGCGCGCTGTTTCGAGTTCGTTCGCCTTGCGGTGCAGTTCGTCGAAATAGCGGCGCGCGGCCGCTTCGGCGCGGTCGCGCCGGCGCACCAGGTGCACCAGCGCGTACGCGAGCACGGCGAGCAGCGCGGTCAGCGTCGCCGCCATGATCCGGTAGGTGCGGTGCTGCCCGCGAACCGGCGCCAGCGTCTCCTCCACCGACGTGCCTACGACCACGATCAGAGGGTAGCCGCGCACGGCGTGGTAGGCGAAGACGCGCTGGATGCCGTCGACGGCGGAGCGCGCGATGTAGGTGCCGGCCGGCGCCTCCTTCAGGCTCTCGAACAGCGTCGAGCCGCTGATGTCCGAGCCCATGCCCTGCTGCTCGCCGAGCGGCAGCCGCGCGCGGATCACACCGTCGGTGCCGACCAGCGCCACGACGCCGTCGCGACCGAGGTTGACGTCCTTGTAGAGACTGGAAAAATAGAGCGGGTCGAGCGCTATGCCCACCACACCGAGCATGGCGCCGTCGGGCTTGTTGGCGCGGCGCGTGACGACGATCGACCAGTTGCCGTTCACCCGCGCCAGCACCGGCTTGCCGATGAACAGGGTGCCGGTGTCGCGGCCCGCGTGCGCGCGCACGTGCTCACGGTCGCCGAGGTACGTGCGTGGCGCCTCGTGCGATCCGAGCACGACGAAGCCGGACTCATCCGTGATCACCACGTTGCGCACGAGCGATTTCGGCACCTGCAGCGACTGGAAGAATGCAGGCAGGTCCAGGCGCGTGCCATCGCGTTCGAAGCGCTCCTTGATCAGCAGAGTCACGCCGTCGACGTAGGCGAGCGTGCGGATCGTGTGCTCTTCGAGCAGGCGCACCAGGTTGGCGTTCTCACGCTTGGTGTCGGCGAGCCATTCGGAGCGCTCGCGCTCGGTCACGTACCGCAGGCCGATCCAGATCGACGCTGCGACCAGCACGCAGGACAGCACGACCGCGATCGCCAGCCCGCTCGCCGCGGGCTGAGACGCCTGTTCGCGCAAGTGACTGGCCATCGCGTGTCTCCCTTCCGTACCCGCACGGTGGACCGCCATGCCGCGGGCGCGATCTTGCCACCGATCACGGCGCTTGCGTGCATCGGCCGGCGCGACCCGCGGCAGCGCGCCGCGCGACCGGCGCGGCCAAATTTGCGGCGACGCGGGTTCGCGCTCATCGTCGCGCCCCTATCATCTCCGGCAGATGCCATGACGAACCGTGAACTGCCGCCACTGCTGCTGGTCGTCGCCGCCGTGATCGCGCTCGTGTTGCACGGTCCGATCGCGCAATGGCCCGACTACCATCGCTTCGCCGACGCCCGAGCCCTCGCGGGCCTGCCGAATGCGCTCGACGTGCTGTCGAATCTGCCGTTTGCCGTTGTCGCAGTGTGGGGCTGGGCCACGCTCGCGCCGCGCCGGCATGCGCTGGCCATCGGCTGGCCGGGCTGGATGCTCTTCCTCGCCGCGTTGTTCGCGACCGCCGTCGGCTCCACCTGGTATCACCTCGCGCCGGACGACTTCCGCCTGCTGTTCGATCGGCTGCCGATCGCGCTGGCGTGTGCCGGACTGCTGGTCGCGGTCTATGCGGAAACGCAACACAGTCGTCACGCGGCGACGCTGGCTGCGCTGCTGGCGCTCGCCGCCTTGGGCTCGGTGCTGTGGTGGTATGCAACCCAGCAGCGGGGCGCGGGCGATCTGCGGCCCTATGCGCTGCTGCAGTTCGCGCCTCTCGTGCTGGTTCCGCTGTGGCAGGCGACCGAACCCGCACCCCGCGGCGAACGCGTGGCCTTCGCGGCGGCGATCGGCTGCTTCGTGCTCGCCAAGCTGGCCGAGGTCTACGACCGCCAGGTGTTCGAATACGTAGGGTTACTGAGCGGCCACACGCTTAAGCATGTGCTGGCGGCTGCCGCTTCCGCGCTGGTGGTGATCGGCGCACGGTGTCGCGCGGACGACACGGGCGGGAGTCGATGATGAAGCCGCAGAACGACGGACTCGTGGCTGGGGCAGACGGGCAGCGGCGCTGCCTATGGTGCGCGGCGGCGCCCGACTACGTCGACTACCACGACCGCGAGTGGGGCTTCCCGGTCGACGACGACCGGCGTCTGTTCGAGAAGATCTGCCTCGAGGGCTTTCAGTCGGGGCTGAGCTGGCTGACGATCCTGCGCAAGCGCGCGGCGTTCCGGCGCGCGTTCGCGGATTTCGACTTCGCGCGCGTCGCGCGCTTCGGCCGCAACGATGTCGCACGGCTGCTCGGCGATGCCGGCATCGTGCGTCATCGCGGCAAGATCGAATCGACTCTCGGCAACGCACGGCGCGCGTGCCATCTGGCAGAGGAGTTCGGTTCGCTCGCCGCCTACTTCTGGAGCTTCGAGCCGGACGCCGCCGCGCGCCCGGCGCGGCTGACTCGGGCCGTGCTGCGAAGGCTGAGCCCGTCGCCGGAGGCGATCGCGCTGTCGCGCGACCTGAGGCGGCGCGGCTGGACCTTCGTCGGCCCGACCACGCTGTACGCGTTCATGCAGGCGATGGGGCTCGTCAACGATCACCTCGAGGGCTGCGCCTTCCGCTCGCGCGCGCTTGCCGCGCGCGACGCGATCGAGCGGCTCGGCTGACTACTTCGACTCTTCCGGCGCGGGCGGCACGGCTGTCCCGTCTGCGGGCGGCGCGGTCTTTTCGAGTTCGGAGCGCTGGGCCTTGCGCTCGCGCTTCGCTTCCTGTTTCTTCTTCTTCGCCAGTTCGCGCTGGCGTTTCTCGAACGAGTAGTTGGGCTTGGCCATCGGGACTCCCGGCGTGATCGGTTCGGTCAAAAAAAGAAAAAACCGCCACGCGAGGTGGCGGTTTTCCGGGTCGGTCGCACGCGACTCAGAGCGGGCGGATCTGCGTGGCCTGCGGACCCTTGGCGCCCGGGGCGACGACGAACTCGACGCGCTGGCCTTCCTGCAGCGTCTTGAAGCCGTTGCCGAGGATCGATGAGTAATGAGCGAACAGGTCCTTGCTGCCGTCCTCGGGCGTGATGAAGCCGTAGCCCTTCGATTCGTTGAACCACTTGACGGTACCTTGTGCCATCTGAAACTTTCCTTGAAGTTTGAATGAAGTGAACGGCCGCCACGACGGCTGCCGTGCAAACGATCAAGTACGCGAACCGGGGGGACTGACGTGCGGCCCGAAAGCCGGCACAGGGAACCGAGGGACTAACGACACTTAAACGAGAGCAACACGAAGCCTACGCGGGATCGGCCCGCTTGTCCAATCGGAATCGGGCGAGCCCCGGTGCGCCGCCGAACGCGCGTAGCCACGCCAGCGTGGCCCAGCCCGCGAGCGTGATCGGGGCCATCGCGATCGCCGTCGACGCGATGGCCAGATCGAGCATCCGTTCGATCGGCGACGCGGTCCCGTCGGCGCGCATCGCGTTCACCCGAACAGGCGCACCGCGAGGCGCTGCACGAGCGACAACGAACGCCACCACGCCCGGCCCTCGGCCAGCTTGCGCGTGCCCGCCGGCGACAGCCGGAAGTAGACGATGTTCGCGTGGTCGCGGTGGCAGCCGACGATCTCGACCCAGCCGCAGCAGAACAGCACGCCGGCGAGCAGCGCGATGTCCGGGTAACCGTCGAGCCACACGGCGGGCAGCGTGCTGCCCATCAGCGCCAGCAAGTGGCCGCGCTGCAGGTGATCGAGCACGTCGAGCATCCGCGCCCGCTGCGGCACCCGGTCGATGCGGCCGGCGCGGAACTCGCGCCGTGCTGCTGCCCACACCGCTGCGGGCGACTCCACCGGGCTCAGCGCCGCAGCCGCGCCCGCGGCCAGAGGCGTTCGCACCGGATCGCGGCAGACGAGGTCGGGGGACAGGCTGTTCATCTTCGGCACCTATGGGCAAGACGGCCGCGCGCCGGGCGATGTTGACCAAGTCGGCAGATCCGGCCGCTTCTCTGCGTTTCACGCGGTGCGACAATGGTTCAAACCAAAGCGGGGGCGCATCGATGCAGGCGATCTACTACGAGCGCGCCGGCGCGGCGCGCGATGTGCTGCAACCGGGCGAACTGCCGACGCCGGTGCCGGGACCGGGCGAGGTGCGGGTCAAGCTCGCGACCTCGGGCGTCAATCCGTCGGACGTGAAGTCGCGCGCGGGTCTGCGCTCGAAGGACCTGCCGTTTCCGCGCATCGTGCCGCACAGCGACGGCGCCGGCGTGATCGACGCGATCGGGAAGGGGGTCGCGGCCGCCCGCATCGGCGAGCGCGTATGGACGTGGAACGCGGCGTGGCAGCGCGCCTGGGGCACCGCCGCGCAGTACGTGACGCTGCCGCAGGCGCAGGCGGTGCGGCTGCCCGACGCGGTGCCGTTCGAGGTCGGCGCGTGCCTCGGCATCCCCGCGCTGACCGCGTTGCACGCGGTGCGCATGGACGGCGGCGTTGCCGGCAAGGCGGTGCTCGTCGCCGGCGGCGCCGGCGCGGTGGGTCACTACGCGGTGCAGATGGCGAAACTCGCCGGCGCGCGGCAGGTCATCGCGACCGTGAGCAACGCGCACAAGGCGCAGCTTGCCAAGCAGGCGGGCGCCGATCTCGTGCTCGACTATCGCCGCGACGACGTGCTTGCGCGCGTGCGCGAGGCCACGTTCGATGCCGGGGTCGAGCGCGTGATCGAAGTCGATTTCGCCGCCAACGTCGCGCTGGACTTCGCGCTGGCGAAGCCCGAAGGCGACATCGTCGTCTATGGCAGCGGCAGGCCCGAAATCGCCGTGCCGTTCTTCCCGGCGATCGTGAAGAACGTGCGCGTGCGCTTCTTCATCGTCTACAACCTGACCGAGGCCGATCGCGCAGCGGCGATCGCGCAGCTCACGGCTTGGCTGGAGCAGGGCCGGCTGCAGCACAACGTTGCCGCGCGCGTGCCGCTGGAACGCACCGCCGAGGCGCACGAACTGGTCGAAAGCGGACGCGCAACCGGCAAAGTGGTGATCGACATCGATCAGGCCTCCACGACCAGGTAGACGCCGAGCCCGACCATCACCAGCCCGCTGACGAGCTTGAGCCACCGGCTCTCGCGTTCCTGCAGGCGGCAGCGGCTGAGCAGCACGACGCCCGTGCCGAGCACGATCACGTCATCGAGCATGCAGGCGGCGTTATATGGCAACAGGTAGCCGTAATGGTCCGCTGGGTCGAGCTGCTGCAGCGTCAGCATGCGCGTGTACAGCGCCGGGAAGCCGGACGTGCACATGAACTCGACCAACTGCACCAGCCAGGCGAGGATGACCATGGCGACGACGGCGGCGGGCGGATTGCGCGCGTACAGGATGCCGCGCATGCGGTTGTGGTTGCCGGGCCTGGCGCGCTCCGGGATCGACAGCGAGACGCCGCGGCCGAAGGCGACGAAGTCCTTCATGTTGATCAGCCCGGCCACGGCCGCGATCGCCGCGACGGTGAGCTGCGATGCGCGCGACAGCCCGATCAGCAGGAACAGGTTCAGCCACGCCGTCATGAACAGGAAGTACGCGATCCCCTCGACCAGCACGAAAGTGCCGGCGATCGCCAGCATGCGCGGCCGATCGTTCAGCGGCGCGAGCAGCGAGATCATCAGCAGCAGCACCCACATCGAGCACGGGTTGAAGCCGTCGAGCAGGCCGATCGCCAGCGTGAACGCCGGCAATCCGATCGCGTCGAGCGTCAGCGTGCGGCCGAGGAATGCGATCTCGAAACGCTCAGCTTCGGCCGCCGGCGGACGGCACGCCAGATCGTCCTGGGCCGCGCACGATTCGCCGCCCGCGGCGCTTTGCGCCGTGCAGCGGTCGGCGAGCGCGGCGCGCACGAGCCGGTCGGTGCCCGCCTGTGCGGAATAGCCGACGATCATGCGCCCGCGCACGTGGATCGCCGGCACTCGCGCGTCGCGGATGCCGAGATAGGTTCCAGGAAGCCGGCGCGGACGGTTATTGCGCCGGGTCCGTACCCGCGCGCGGCGAATTGGCCTGGGTCAAGCGCGGCGGCGTCCGAAATGCCGCCGGGCGCGACGAAACGCCGAAAAGGCGGAATGAACTGCGCAATCGGCTGCGAGCGCGACGAAGACGCCGCCGCAGTTCATGCCGCGTTTCCTGCGCCTCGTCGCAATCTGGTCGCGGGCGCCGACGCGCCTGCCTACAGTGCGCCTCATCGCACACGACTTCGCAACGAAAGGAATCGCACCATGAGCCCCCGCAGCCTGAGCACTCGCGTCGTCGGTATTGTGTTTTCGATCGTGATGAGCATGTCGGTGCTCGGCGCCGTTGCGCTGTCCATGCAGCCGGCGCTGGCAGTCGACGCCGCGCAGATCGTCGCGCTCGAGCACGTGACCGTCACCGCCCCCGCGCTGAACTAAGCGCGCAGCTCCGCACGAAAGCAAAGAGCCCGGCCTTGGCCGGGCTCTTTGCTTTGGCGCGACGCACGCGTCACGCCGCGCCGTAGCAGCGCTCCTCCATCAGGCGGTGGTGCTGGATCGCGACGATCAGGTAGCCGCTGTCCGGGTGCGCGAAGCCGACGTTCGACAGCGCGAGTTCGTAGTACGTCCGCATCAGGCGGTAGTAGACGATCTTCAGCATGTGACAACTCCCCGTGTGCCATCGTTGTGACCTGCGTCGACGCCCGGTCGACGCTGGCCAGCGGGAACTTGGGTTCCCCTTGGCCATCAATGCTGCAATCGATGTGCCAGCGCGAAGTGCGCGCGACGGATCAAGCACTTGGCGTGCCCGAACGGGCATGCCATCGCGGTCTGTAAATTCCCTCGACAAACCGCGCGATGTGCGCGGACTTACGGATGCCGCGAGCGGGTGCGCGCGGCCGACGAGCGGAAATGCCGTGCGACACGTAGTTGTGGCAGTTCAGCCGAGGCGGAACATGCGAAACTCGTTGCTGTCGAGATTGTGGAAGCAGCCTGTGTCGAAACCGTCACGGCGCGCCGGCACGTCGACCCCGGTGTGCAGTGCGTGAAGGAGGTTCAACCATGAAGCGATTGCTGGCGCTGTCGTTGTTTCTCGTCACGGTGCCGGCCGTGAACGCCGCTGACGTCGGCGTGTCAGTGGTGATCAGCCAGCCGGGCGTCTACGGCCGCATCGACATCGGCCGCTTTCCGCAGCCCGCGGTCATCGTGCCGCAGCCGGTGATCATCGCGCCGCCGGCCGGCGTCGTCGTGCAGCCGCAACCCATCTACATGTGGGTGCCTCTCGAACAGCGGAGGAACTGGGCGCGCTATTGCCATCAGTACCACGCCTGCGGCTACCCGGTCTACTTCGTGCGGCACGACTGGTACGACGAGCACGTGCGCCATGCCGATCGGCGTCGCGGAGACGAAGGTCGAGGCAACGGGCATGGCAAGGCGAGAGGTCACGGCAAGGGCCGTGATTGACGGCCGAGCGCCGGTGTTCAGCCCTCGAAGTACACGCTGAGCTTGTTGCCGTCGAGATCGCGGAAGTAGCCCGCGTAATAGCTGCCGCCGCCGCGCGGCCCGGCGGGGCCTTCGTCGGTGCCGCCGAGCGCCAGCGCCTTCCGGTACACGCGATCGACCATCTCCTTCGACGTGGCTGCCAGCGCCACCATCACGCCGTTGCCGACGCTGGCCGGCTTGCCGTCGAACGGCTTCATGACGCCGAGGCTCACACCGTTCTCCGTCAGCCCCCAGCCGATGCCGCGCTCGTATTCCCAGGTGCGCTTGGCGCCGAGTTCCGCCAGCAGCGCGTCATAGAACGCCGCCGCACGCGGCAGGTCGTTGGTGCCGAGGGTGACGTAGCCGATCATCGTGGACTCCCGAGTCGATGAGTGGGCGAGTGTAGGCGGCGCACGGCTCCGGCGCCGAATGGGAGTTCAGCCGCTCGAGCGCCGCGCGTAGCCGCGCCACAGCACCAACTCGCCGCTCGTCTCGCGCCCGAGCGTGCCGTCGGCGCCGATGACTTCGTTGAGTGCCGCCAGCGTCTGCCAGCCCAGCGCGACGACCTGCGGCGCGGCGCTCACCTTGTGAACGATTCCTTCAACGACACCGCCAGATTGAACACCGGCTTGGCAGCGGTGTGATCCTTCCGATCCGCCACGAAGTACCCGTTCCGCTCGAACTGGAACTTGTCATCGGGTTTCGCCTCCGCAAGCGCCGCCTCGACGTATGAACGCAGCACGGTCTTGCTGTCCGGCGTCAGCAGTTCGCGGAAGTCGCGCTCGCTCGCATCGGGCTGCGCTTCGCTGAACAGGCGGTCGTACATCCGCACTTCGCCCGGCACGCTGCCCTCGACCGGCAACCAGTGGATCGCGGCCTTCGTCTTCACGCTGTTGGCGCCCGGCGAACCGCTCTTGGTCTCCGGCAGGTACTCGGCGTGTACGGCATTCACGTTGCCGGCTGAATCCTTTTCGACCCCCGTGCAGCGGATCACGTACGCATAGCGCAGCCGCACGGTCTGCCCCGGCGACAGCCGGTGATAGTCGGGCGGCGGGTCTTCCATGAAGTCGTCGGCCTCGATCCACAGTTCGCGCGCGAACGGGATCGTGCGCGTGCCCATGTCGGGTTTCTGCGGGTGGTTGGGCACCACGCAGTCCTCGCGTCGTCCCGCGGGGCAGTTGTCGATGATGAGCTTCAGCGGCTTGAGCACGGCCGTGGCGCGCGGCGCGCGCGCATCCAGGTCGTCGCGCAGCGCCTGCTCGAGCACGCCGTAGTCGATCCACTGCAGGCTCTTGCTGACGCCCACGCGCTCGACGAAGAGCTGGATCGCCTGCGGCGTGTAGCCGCGCCGGCGCAGGCCGACCAGGGTCGGCATGCGCGGATCGTCCCAGCCGTCGACAAACTTCTCCTCGACCAGCGTGATCAGCTTGCGCTTGCTCATCACCACGTAGTTGAGGTTCAGCCGGTTGAACTCGTGCTGGTGCGGCAGCAGGAACGGATTGGGCTTGCGCTCGTCGAGCGCGCCTTGCAAGAGCGGCGTGAAGCACTCCGCGTGCTCGCGCAGAAGCTTCAGGAATCCGTCGGCGTCGTTGAGCGCCAGATCCGGATTCTTCGACCACGATGCGAACATCGCCTCCGCCCGCCGCTCGTAGCGCGAGTGGCCGAGCTTGTCGCCGAAGTTCCGGCAGTGCAGCGCGAACTGGCGGCACGCCTCGGTGCCTTCTTCCTGGATCGCGGCGAGCCGGTTCTTCGCCGCCTCGAACTGCGGCCGCCGCAGCACCGGCACGATGCGCTCGAGCGTCCAGTCGTAGAACGGACGCTGGTCCTCGAACTCGAGCGTGCAGATCGAGTGCGTGACATTCTCCAGCGCGTCCTCGATCGGGTGCGCGTAGGCGTACATCGGGTAGATGCACCACGTGTTGCCGGTCATGTGGTGCTCGGCAAATCGGATGCGGTAGATCGCCGGGTCGCGCATGTTGATGTTGGGCGAACGCATGTCGATCCTGGCGCGCAGGATCATGCTGCCTTCGGCGTGCCGGCCTGCGCGCATTTCGCGGAACAGACGCAGGTTCTCCTCGATCGGCCGGTCGCGCCACGGCGAGTCGTTGCCCGGGTGGGTCAGCGTGCCGCGCGTGGCGCGGATCTGCTCGGCGCTTTGCTCGTCGACGTACGCGTAGCCGGTCGCGATCAGGTGCTCGGCGAAGCGGTACATGTCCTCGAAATAGTCCGAGGCGTGGTAAAGGTTCTTCTCGGAGCCGTGCTCCCCGATGTGTTCCCATGTGAAGCCGAGCCAGCGCACGGTGTCGAGGATCGCGTCGACGTACTCCTGGTCCTCCTTGACCGGGTTGGTGTCGTCGAAGCGCATGTGGCAGCGACCGCCGTAATCGCGCGCCAGGCCGAAGTTCAGGCAGATGCTCTTGGCGTGGCCGATGTGCAGGTAGCCGTTCGGTTCGGGCGGAAAGCGGGTGCGGATCTTCGCCGGATCGAGCGGCGCCGCCGCGTGAGTGTCGTACACGCCCGGGCGTCCGCCCCAGTGGCGGTCCTCGTAGGTGCCGCGCGCGAGGTCGGCGGCGATGATGTTGCGCAGGAAGTTGGGCGCCGGTCCGGTCACCTTGTCGCGGCCGGCTTTCTTGTTCTTGCCCGGCTTGTTCGCATCGGAGCTCATCGTTCGCCGCATTCCTGATCGTCAGCGGATTGTAGCCAGCGCTGTTTCGACGCCGCGCCGGCGCGCCGGTGGCGCAAACGCGGGCACGGCCCTAGATTGCCACCTGCGTGTCCTCGGCGGCGTTCGTGCAACAACCGGCTGGACGCGGCGCGACCCCGCAATGAAGATCACGATCAATCGCGCACCGGTGCTGACGCTGTGGGTGGCAGTGGTCGCCGAGCGGCTCGGCTTTGCCTGGGACGAAGCGGTCACGCTCGGCCGCGCGGCACCAGCATGACGGGCGCCGCGTACATCGGCACCTGCGGCTGGAGCTACGACTTCTGGCGCAACGATTTCTATGCCGGCGTGCCGCGCCGTGCCTGGCTCGCGCATTACGCGGCGCGCTTCGACGCGGTCGAGATCAACGCGTCCTTCTATCACGCGCTGCGCCCGGCGCTGCTCGCGCGCTGGCATGACGACACGCCGGCAAGGTTCCGCTTTGCGCTGAAGGCGCATCGCTGGATCACGCACGTCGAGCGGCTGCGCGTCGATGCCGCCGCGATCGCGCGCGAGCGCGGCCGCGCGGCGCCGCTGCGCGACAAGCTCGCGGTCGTGCTGTGGCAGTTGCCGCCCACGCTCGGGTGCGATCTGCCGCGGCTGCAGGACTTCGTGCGGCGGCTGGGCGCGTGGCCGTCGGTGCGCCACGCGATCGAGTTCCGCGACCGCTCGTGGTTCGTCGACGACGTCGCCGCGTGCCTGCACGAACACGGCATCGCCGCCGTGCAGTCGGACGCGGCCGACTGGCCGCGCTGGGGCGCGGTGACGGCGGATTTCGTCTACGCGCGGCTGCATGGTCATGCGGTGACCTACGTATCCGCGTATTCACGCGGCGCCCTGGCGCGCTGGGCTCAGCGCATTACCGCGTGGCGCGCGCAGGGGCGTGACGTGTTCGCCTTCTTCGACAACACCGACGCCGGCGCGGCGCCGCGCGACGCGTCGCGGCTCGCGCGGCGCTGCGCGGGTTGAGATCCTGGCATTTGGCTCCACGTATGCTGCCGCCTCGAACCGCGAAGGAATGACATGACAAGCCGTGAGGTCACTCGCATCGTTCATTCGATCCGCCAGCGCGAAGGCGGCGGCTTCATCGTGCGGCGGCCGTTTCCGACCGCTGGCCTCGATCACGTCGATCCGTTCCTGCTGCTCGACGAGATGGGGCCGGCCGAGTACGGCCCCAGCGAGGCGGTGGGCGCGCCCGATCATCCGCATCGCGGCTTCGAGACCGTGACCTACATGCTCGACGGCGAATTCGTGCATGAGGACAGCGTCGGCCATCGCGCGACGATCGGCCCCGGCGGCGTGCAGTGGATGACCGCCGGCGACGGCGTGATCCACTCGGAAATGCCGGCGGACTGGATCCGGCAGAAGGGCGGGCGCGTGCACGGCTTCCAGTTGTGGGTCAATCTGCCGGCGCGCGACAAGCGCATCGCGCCGCGCTATCAGGACGTGCGCGCCAGCGAGCTGCCGACGTGGACCGCTGCCTCCGGCGGCGCGCACGTGAAGGTGATCGCCGGCCGCGCGCTCGGCGTGCAGGCGCGCGCCGAAACGCGCACGCCGATCACGTACCTCGACGTGCTGCTCGACGACGGCGCCGAGGTGGCGCTCGACGTGCCGGCCGAGCAGAACGCGTTCGTCTACGTGTACGGCGGCGCGCTCGCGATCGGCGATGCGGCGCGCGCCGCGCGCGACGGCGACATGGCGCTGCTGGACAATGCCGATCGGCTCCTGTTGCGCGCGACCGCGCCCGGCACGCGCGCGCTCGCGATCGCCGGGGTGCCGTTGCGCGAGCCGATCGCGCGCCATGGCCCGTTCGTGATGAACACGCGCGAGGAACTGATCGAGGCCTTCAACGACTATCAGTCGGGGCGCTTCGGCAACATCGCCCGCGACTGATCGCCGGGCTGTCACGCGCCGCCGGCCGGCCGCATCGCCGCCATCAACTCGTGCAGCACGTCGGCGCGCGAGAGTTTCGACGCCGCATCGTGCCGCAGTTCGACCGGATGCTGCTGGCCCGGCGTGGGCGTCGTGATCTGCATGCGCACATCGGCGCGCGTCAGCATGCTCGTGGACGCGACGAGCTGGTGTTCGAGGTACATGTCTCCCTGATCCGCGTGCGCGGCGAACGGGGCGAGGGCGATGGCGGCGATGCCGGCGGCTTGAACGAGCTTCATGGCGTGAACTCCTTGGGATGGGTTGAACCGATACGTCCGGTGCACCGCGCCGGATGTCGCGGCGATGCACGTGCGCATCAGTCGCCGCGGCGGCGCGCGTCTTGCAGCAGCGCGTGGCGTGAACGCGTGTCGCGTCTGGCGTAAGAACGCGGCCTGCGCCGCGACGTCAGTACGCCGTAAGACGCGCGATATGCGCGCGGTCGATGCGGTCCTTCCAGCGCCACAGCTTCTCGTTCGAGAAGCACAGCGGGCCCCAGATGCCGATCGCGTTCTTCGAGCCGGTGGAGATCAGGTACAGCGCGGTGGGCAGAGGCCGGTGCCGCTGAAGCAGCCGGTTGGCGAGCGTGCGCCGCAGGTTGGCCGCCAGAGTGCGGCCGGCGCGCACCGCGTACACGCCGCTCCTCGCATGCGGGCGATCGGCGATCGTCGCGCAGTCGCCGGCGGCGAACACGAACGGGTGCGACAGCGACTGCAGCGACGAATTGACCGCGATGAAGCCGCGCGTGTCGCATTTGAGTCCGCAGTCTCGCGGCCAGCGCGCGGCGCCGGCGCCGATCGCGGCCAAGACCACGTCGCTCGCCAGTTCGCCCGCGCCGGCCAGTTGCACGCGGTCGGCGCCGACCGCGACCACGTCGTCCTCGATCACGCGCACGCCCGTCTGCGTCAGCAGCGTCGCCGCGCACTGCCGGGCGCCGGGCGGCAGCGCCGGCAGCACGCCGGGGCGGCCGGTGATCAGTTGCACCTTGAGATGCAGCGGCGCCGTGCGCGCGCGATAGGCGATCGCCAGCGCGATCTCCACGCCGGCCGCGCCGCCGCCGACGACCGTCAGCGTGCCCGCGCGCGGCGCGCCGGCGAAGCGCGCGTCGAGCCGCTGCCACGCCTCGACGAACTTCTCGATCGGGCGCAGCGGGAGCGCGTGTTCGGCCAGGCCGCGGATCGCATCGCGGTCCATGTCGGGGCCGATGTTGATCGACAGCACGTCGAACGGCAGCGGCGTGCCCGACTGCGCGTACGCGACGCGCTCGACGAGGTCGATTGCGATCACGCGGTCGCGGACGAAGTTGACGCGCGCGCTCTCGGCCAGCGGCCGCAGCGGAATCGTCAGATCCTTGAGCTGATAGTGGCCCGCGATCCAGCCGGGCAGCATGCCGGAGTAGATCGCATTGTCGAAGCGCGAGACCAGCGTGACATCGGCATTGGCGAGCGGCCGGCGCGCGAATGCTTCGAGCACCTTCAGGTGCGCGTGGCCCCCGCCGACCAGCAGCAGTTGCTGGCTCACTCGACGCCCCTCGCGCTGCGCGCTCGGGGATACGCGCTTGGGGCGGCCCGGCGCGTGCATGAGGCGTCCTGCGCGGCAATCATCGCGTGCGTCGGCGTAATCGGCATGACGGTCCCGGAGGATACGACGCCGCCGGCGCCGTCGCACAATGCCGTGTGGCGGCGCTTGCGACCGTCGCGCGGATGTGCGTGGCGCGCGACGCTCAGCGGATGATCGATTCGGGCAGCAGGCCTTCCTTCAGCGCGCGGCCCAGGTCGGTCGGCGTGTCGAGATCCCAGGTCGTCGGCAGTTCGGCCAGCCGCAGGCCTTCCTGCGCGGCTTTCTCGCGCGTCAGCCGCATCACGTGCTTGCTGCCCCAGGGAATGTCGCGGAACAGCGCGGCCCGCGGCCGCGTCAGACCTATCAGCGTGTAGCCGCCGTCGACCGCGGGTTGCGCGACCACATCGGCCTTCTCCAGCGCGTCGGCCGCTTGCAGCAGCAGGTTGCCGGTCAGCGTCAGGTTGTCGACGCCGACGATCAGCGCGCGCGGGCAGGTTGCCAGCATGAGGTTGAACGCGGTGTGCATGCGCGCGCCGAGGTCGGGGCCGACCTGCTCGCGAGTCGGGATCTTGAAGCGCTGTGCGCAGGCGGCGATGTACGGATGGGTCGTTTCGCCGCGCACGAACAGCGTCACCTGCGCGCGCGGGTTGTGGCACACGATGTTCAGCGTGCGCTCGATCAGGTACGACTGCAGCTTCTCGGTGCCGCCGGGGCCGATCGCGGGCAGCAGGCGTGTCTTGGCCCGGCCCGCCACCGGAGGCCGCGCGAACACGCCGACCGCAAAGGGTGAAGTCTTCATCGAACGTCGCGGTATCGCTGCACGAGCTGCGCCGGGTCGGCGCCGAGAAAGTACGCGGCGCGCAGGCGCCACATCCTCATTATGGTTCGCAGCACGCCGTTTTGTTCCCAGCGCCGGCCGGACGTACTAACGCGCTCCGCTAGTGCGATCGGACGAGACAGCCGGCGCGCGCGGCGGCAGAACTCGATGTCCTCCATCAGCGGAATCGGCGCGAAACCCTTCAGCGCGACGAAGCTGCCGCGCTCGACGAAGATCGCCTGGTCGCCGGTGGCGATGCCGGTCAGCCGCGAGCGCCAGTTCATCAGCCGCGCCACCGTCGCCAGCGCGGCCTGTCGGCGCGGATTTCCGGCCACGATCGACACGTCGAAGCGCCCCCACACGCGGTCGGAATCGGCGAGCGCGCGGAAGATGGCGCGGTCGGCTGCGGTCGGAAGCACGGTGTCGGCGTGCAGGAACAGCAGCACGTCGCTGGCGAGCGCCTCCGGCGTGCGCGCGCCGGCGTTCATCTGCAGTGCGCGGCCGCGCGGCGCGGACAGCACGCGGTCGGCCGCGGCGGCGCGCCGCACCGTGTCGTCGCGGCTGCCGCCGTCGACGACGATCACGCGCGCTCCACGCGCCCGCAGGTCCGCCAGCCGCTCGAGCGCGGCGCCGATCGACTGCGCTTCATCGAGGACGGGAACAATGATCGCGAGTTGCACGCCGCGATGCTAACGGCGGATGTCGTCGGCGGCGCACTGCGCCGTGCTCGCCGGTGCGCACGCCGCCGGCGTCTCGTCGGCCCAGGCGAGCCGGCGGTAGTCGAAGCCGTGTTCGAGCGTGGGCTTGACGATGCGGAAGTACGGCGAGATGTCGAAGTCGCGCGGCGCGTACAGGCTGTAGTGGCGGATGTGCAGGAACTCGCGGTACGCGGCGCCGCGCTCGGGATCGACCAGCTGCTCCCACGTGACCTCGGGCAGGATCGGATAGCGCACCGACTGGAACGCCTGCGCGATCAGCGTCGAGCAGATCGCGCGCGTCGGATCGCCGCCGCCGAGCGCGAGCAACCGGCGCCGGACATGCGGCGGCACGGGCGGATGGCGCAGCAGGTAGCGCGCGAGGTCAATCACGTTGCGCAGGTCGTACTGCTGGCCGAGGCGCGCCACCGCGAACTCGATCACGCGCGCGCGATCCTCGGCCGTCAGACCCACGGGGCGGCAGATGCGTGTGTGCAGCGCTGCGTAGCGCGACAGTCCCACCGCGCGCACGCCGTGCTCGAGATCCGCCTCGATCAGCACGCACGGCTCGCCGTCCGGCGCGGCGAGCTCCGGCTGCGGCCCGACGTACAGCGCCGCGTGCGACCACGTCGACTGCGTCAGGTACTTGATCGCGGCGCTGATGCGCGCGTTGCCCTCGACCAGCAGTACGTCGGCCGGCTGCAGCGTGGCCGCAAGGCGGCCGGCCTCCGAGGTCGCCGCGGTGGCGTGGCCGACGGGCCTGGCCAGATAGGCCGCGAGCCTGCGGCCAAGCCAGTGGCCGATCCGGCCCATTGTTAACGCTGCGGCGGCGCGTATGCGGGGCGACGGTCGCTGGCCAGCGGCCCCAGCCGCGCCAGCACCGCGGGCAAGCCAAGTGCGCCGCGCCGCCAGGCCTGGAACGCGGTAAGGAAGGCCCACTGGCCCTGCGTGACGGTCGAGCGCTTCCAGGCGCCGGCCACGTACTTGTTCGCCTCGGCGAGCGTCGGATAGGTGTGGATCGTGCCGAGGATCCTTTTCAGCCCGAGGTTGTTCTTCATCGCGAGCACATATTCGGCCAGCAGGTCGCCGGCATGCTCGCCGGCGATCGTCACGCCCAGAATCCGGTCGGAACCCGGCCGCGTCAGCACCTTGACGAATCCGCGCGCCTCGCCGTCGGCGATCGCGCGGTCGAGGTCTTCAATCGCATAGACAGTCACGAGGTGCGGAATGTTCTTCTGCCTCGCCTCGGTCTCGTTCAGGCCCACGCGGGCGATCTCGGGCTCGATGAACGTGGCACACGGAATCACGCGGTAATCGGCCTTGAAGCGGCGGAAAGTGCCGAACAGGGCATTGACCGCCGCGTACCAGGCCTGATGTGCCGCGGTATGCGTGAACTGGAACGGGCCGGCCACATCGCCGCAGGCGAAGATGTTCGGGTAGATCGTCTGCAGGTAGTCGTCGGTCTCGATCGTGCGCGCTGGCGTCGTGCCGATGCCGAGCTCTTCCAGTCCGTAGCCCTGCGTGTTGGCCACGCGGCCCACTGCGACCAGCAACTGATCGAACGGCACGCGGACCTCCTGCCCGCCGTGCTCGAGGATCGCGATCTTCTCGCCGTTCTCGACCACGAACCGCCTGGCCTTGTGTTCGGTCAGCACGCGGATG
>JAKORH010000407.1 GCA_029777935.1 Pseudomonadota bacterium | reverse complement strand
CGCTCGGCATTCGCCTCGCCGTTGTCGGCGATCACGGTCTGGAATTCGCCGCGCGCCAGATCCTGCAGGCCGCTCGCTGCCTCCTTCGCGCGCAGCAGCGACTTCGGCGTCATGATCACCAGCGGCTTGCGGAACGGGCGAATCATCTGCCGCCGCAGCAGGTGGAAGATCTGCGCTGCCGTTGTCGGCTGGCAGACCTGCATGTTGTTGTCGGCCGAAAGCTGCAGGAAGCGCTCGAGCCGCGCCGACGAGTGCTCCGGTCCCTGCCCTTCATAGCCGTGCGGCAGCATCAGCGTCAGCCCCGACTGCCGGCCCCATTTCACGTCGCCCGAACTGATGAACTGGTCGATCACGACCTGCGCGCCGTTGACGAAGTCGCCGAATTGCGCCTCCCAGATCACCAGCGCATTCGGTTCCGCGCACGAGTAGCCGTATTCGAAGCCGAGCACCGCTTCTTCCGACAGCACCGAGTCGATGACCAGGAACGGGGCCTGGTTGTCCGCCGCGTGCTGCAGCGGCACGTACACACCGGCGTCCCAGCGCTCGCGGTTCTGGTCGTGCAGCACCGAATGCCGGTGCGAAAAGGTGCCGCGACCCGAGTCCTGCCCGGTGATGCGGATCGGATAGCCGCTGGCGACCAGCGATGCAAACGACAGGTGCTCGGCCATGCCCCAGTCGAGCGGGATCCTGCCTTCGCCCATCGCGCGGCGGTCGGCAATCACCTTCTCGACCAGCGGATGCAGCTTGAAGTGCTCCGGAACCCTGGTGATGCGCTCCGCGAGCCGCTTCAGCTCGGCCACCGGCACCGCCGTGTCCGCATGGTCGGTCCACTTGCGGTTCAGGAACGGCGACCAGTCGACCGCGAACTTGCTCTTGTAGTTGCTCAGCACGAGGTTGGTGGTCTGGCGGCCCGCGTCCATCGCCGCGCGATACGCCTTGACGATCGCATCCGGCACCTCGGGCGCCAGCGTGCCCTGCGTGACCAGCCGGTCCGCGTACAGCTTGCGCGTGCCCGCATGCTGGCCGATTTTCTTGTACATCAGCGGCTGCGTGACCGCGGGCGTGTCCTGCTCGTTATGCCCCAGGCGGCGGAAGCAGACGATGTCGATCACCACGTCCTTCTTGAACTGCTGCCGGTACTCCATCGCAAAGCGCGCGCACAGCACGACCGCCTCGGGATCGTCGCCGTTCACGTGCAGCACCGGCGCTTCAATCATCTTGACCACGTCCGAGCAGTACAGCGTCGAGCGCGAGTCGCGCGGGTCGGACGTCGTGAAGCCGATCTGATTGTTGATGATGATGTGAAGCGTGCCGCCGGTCTTGTAGCCGCGCGTCTGCGCCAGGTTCAGCGTCTCCATCACCACGCCCTGGCCGGCGAAGGCGGCATCGCCGTGCACCAGCACCGGCAGCACCTTCTCGCGCTTGCTGTCGCCGCGCCGCTCCTGGCGCGCACGCACCGATCCCTCGACCACCGGGTTGACGATCTCCAGGTGCGAGGGGTTGAACGCCAGCGACAGGTGCACCGGCCCGCCCGGCGTGGTCACGTCGCTGGAAAAGCCGTTGTGGTACTTGACGTCGCCGGCCGGCAGATCCGCGCCTCCCTTGCCCTCGAACTCGGCAAAGAGGTCCTTCGGCATCTTGCCCAGCGTATTGACCAGCACGTTCAGCCGGCCGCGGTGCGCCATGCCGATCACGATCTCCTCGATCCCGATCTCGCCGGCGTGCATCACGATCTCGTCCATCGCCGCGATGAAGCTCTCGCCGCCCTCGAGCGAGAAACGCTTCTGGCCGACGAACTTGGTGTGCAGGTAGCGCTCCAGTCCCTCCGCCGCGGTGAGCCGGTCGAGGATGTGCGTCTTCTGCTCCGCGGTGTAAGTCGGGGTCGAGCGGATCGATTCGAGCCGCTGCTGCCACCAGCGCTTCTCGGCCGGGTCCGAGATGTACATGTACTCGACGCCGATCGTCCCGCAGTAGGTCTGCCGCAGCGCCTTGACGATCTCGCGCAGCGTCATCTGCTCCTGGCCGAAGTACGTGTTGGCGGCCGCGAACACGATGTCCATGTCCGCTTCGGTCAGGTCGTAGAAGGCGGGTTCCAGCTCCGGAATGAGCGGGCGTTCCTGCCGTTTCAGCGGGTCGAGATCCGCCCAGCGAGCGCCGAGGAAGCGGTACGCGGCGATGATCGACTGGACGTAGACCTGCTTGCGCGCGACCGACAGATCCGTCGGCGCCACAGTCGGCCGCAGCGTGCCGGTCTTGGCGCGCAGCGCGAACGATTCGACGATCGGCGCATGCGCCACGTCCGGAGATTGCGGATTGCCGTCGGCCGCCGGGACCAGTTGCAACTGGTCGAAGTACGCGCGCCACTTCTCGGGCACTGCGGCGGGGTTGTCGAGGTACTTCTCGTACAGCTCCTCGACGTACGGCGCATTGCCGCCGAACAGGTACGAGTTGACCTGGAACTGCTTCATGTTCATCGCGCTCACCTTTCGAAACGAGCTTCTCGTCAAAGATGTCCGGACGCGGTCCGGGGATCACGGTGACGGATTCCGTCGCGTCGATCCGCTGCCCTGTCGGATACCGGGTTCCGTATCGATCGGCAGGGCCGCGCATCGTACCACCGCGCGCCCGCCGCAGTCCGCTCGACACGCGGGCACGGCGCATTCATACAACGTCATGAGCGCCCGAGTCCCGCCGATCACGCATTGGAGTAATAGACTGTGAACGAGCGAGCTTTGCGCAGGTCCGAATAACGCGAGCACGAGGACCGCCTGCGGCGACCCGGCCAGCGGAAGGAGATCCCGTTGCAAGCGACCGATATCCGCAATCCCGACTACTTCCACAAGGTGGTCGATTGCCAGTGGGCCTGCCCCGCCCACACTCCGGTGCCCGAGTACATCCGGCTGATCGCCGCCGGCAAATACTCGGATGCCTACATGGTCAACTGGAAGTCGAACGTGTTCCCGGGCATCCTCGGGCGCACGTGCGATCGGCCGTGCGAGCCGGCATGCCGGCGCGGCCGCGTCGAGCAGGCGCAACTGGAACGACCCGAGCCGGTCGCGATCTGCCGGCTGAAGCGCGTCGCCGCCGACTACAAGGACGATATCCGCGCGCGCCTGCCGAAGCTGCTGGGGCGGAAGAACGGCAAGCGCGTGGCCTGCGTCGGCGCGGGACCGGCGTCGCTGACGGTCGCGCGCGATCTGGCGCCTCTCGGCTACGAAGTCGTCGTGTTCGACCAGGACGCGAAATCCGGCGGCATGATCCGTTCGCAGATCCCGCGCTTTCGACTGCCGGAGGAAGTGATCGACGAGGAAGTCGGCTATGTCCTCGGCCTCGGCGTCGATTTCCGCCCCGGTACGCGGATCGACTCGATGAAGGAACTGCTGGCGCAGGGCTTCGATGCGATCTTCGTCGGCAGCGGCGCGCCGCGCGGGCGCGATCTGAAGATCCCGGGCCGCAGGGAAGCGGCGGCACACATCCACATCGGCATCGACTGGCTGGCCTCGGTGTCGTTCGGCCACGTCGACCGGATCGGCAAGCGCGTCATTGTGCTCGGCGGCGGCAATACCGCGATGGACTGCTGCCGCACGGCGCGCCGGCTCGGCGGCGACGACGTCAAGGTCATCGTGCGTTCCGGCTTCGAGGAGATGAAGGCCTCGGCCTGGGAGAAGGAGGATGCGATGCACGAAGGCATCCCGATCCTCGATTGCCTCGTGCCGAAGGAATTCCTGCACCACGACGGACGCCTGATCGGCGTGTCGTTCCGGAAGGTCAAGGCCGTCTACGACAACAAGGGCCGCCGTGAACTGGTGCCGACCGGAGATCCCGATCCGATTTTCGAGTGCGACGAAGTGCTGATCGCGGTCGGACAGGAGAACGCGTTTCCGTGGATCGAGCGCGGCCTCGGCATCGAGTTCGATTCCGCCGGCATGCCCCTGATCGACAAGGCCACGCTGCAGTCGACTCTGGCCAGCGTGCTGTTCGGCGGCGACGCGGCGATGGGTCCGAAGAACATCATCTGGGCCGTCGAGCACGGCCACCAGGCCGCGATCTCGATCGACAAGCTGCTGCACGGCGAGGACGTACGGCAGCGCCCTGCTCCCGGCCTCACGCTGGTCTCGCAGAAGATGGGGATCCACGAGTGGGCGTACGACAACGACGTGACCGCGGACGCGCGCCACAAGGTGCCGTGGCGCGACGTGAACCAGACGCTGAGAAACATCAAGGTCGAGGTCGAACTGGGATTCGATGCTGCCACCGCGTGGAAGGAAGCCCAGCGCTGCCTGAACTGCGACATGCAGACGGTGTTCAACCCGCCGCTGTGCATCGAGTGCGACGCGTGCGTCGACATCTGTCCGACCGATTGCATCAACTTCACCCACAACGACAGCGAGGAATCGCTGCGGCCGCGGCTGCGCGCGCCGGCGGGCAACCGCGAGCAGGCGCTGTACGTATCGACGCAATTGAAGACCGGCCGCGTGATGGTCAAGGACGAGGACGTGTGCCTGCACTGCGGGTTGTGCGCGGAACGGTGCCCCACCGGTGCGTGGGACATGCAGAAGTCCGTCCTCGATCTGCCGTACGCCGGGCGCGCCTGCCGGCCGCCGCAGCGGAAGGCCGCCTGATGAACGCGCCCGAACTGACACAGCCGCTCGCCCGGCCGCGCCGGATCAGCGCGGTCAACGACTTCGTGGTCAAGTTCGCGAACGTCAACGGCTCGGGTTCCGCGAGTGCCAACGAACTGTTCGCGCGCAGCATCCTGCGCATGGGCGTGCCGGTTTCGCCGCGCAACATCTTTCCCTCGAACATCCAGGGCCTGCCGACGTGGTACGAAGTGCGCGTGACCGAGCAGGGCCACCTCGGACGACGCGGCGGCATCGACCTGATGGTCGCGATGAACCCGCAGACCTGGGACAAGGATGTCGCGGAGATCGAACCCGGCGGGTATCTGTTCTACGACAACACGAAGAGCCTGCCGGCCTCGAGGTTCCGCTCGGACATCTTCGCCATCGGCGTGCCGTTGACGGAAATGGCGGCGGCAAAATTCCCCGATCCGAAAGAGCGCCAGCTGCTGAAGAACATCATGTACGTCGGCGCGCTGTCGGCCATGCTCGGCATCGAGCCGGAGGTGATCGCGCAGCTTCTCGGCGAGCAATACAAGGGAAAGGATCGCCTGATCCGGCCGAACCTCGAAGCGTTCATGACGGGGCTGCACTACGGCCGCGAGCACCTGAACGACGTGCTCGGCCTGCGCATCGAGCGACGCAACGCGGTCGGCGACCGGATCTTCATCGACGGCAACGCGGCGGCCGCGCTCGGTTGCGTGTACGGCGGCGCGACGGTGTGCGCGTGGTACCCGATCACGCCGTCGTCGTCGCTCGCGGAAGCGTTCCAGAAGTACTGCGCGCGCTTCCGTGTCGACCGGGACACCGGCAGGAACCGCTACGCGATCGTGCAGGCGGAGGACGAGCTGGCGTCGATCGGCATGGTGATCGGCGCTGGCTGGAACGGCGCGCGCGCATTCACCGCGACTTCGGGTCCCGGCATTTCGCTGATGAGCGAGTTCATCGGGCTGGCGTACTTCGCCGAGATTCCCGCGCTGATCATCGACGTGCAGCGCGGCGGTCCGTCGACAGGCATGCCGACGCGCACCCAGCAGTCGGACCTGCTGGCATGCGCCTACGCGTCGCACGGCGACACCAAGCACGTGCTGCTCCTTCCCGAGGACCCGCACGAATGCTTCGAATTCGCGGCGGCAGCGCTGGATCTCGCCGAACGATTACAGACGCCGATCTTCATGATGACCGATCTGGACATCGGCATGAACCACTGGCTGTGCGCGCCGCTGAAATGGGACGATGCACGCCGCTACGACCGCGGCAAGGTCATGACGGCCTCGCAGCTCGAAGCGAGCCGTGCGTTCTTCGGCCGCTACCTCGACATCGACGGCGACGGCATTGCCTGGCGCACGCTGCCCGCCACGCATCCGACCAAGGGCGCCTACTTCACGCGCGGCACGACGCGCGACGCGTACGCGCGCTACTCGGAGGCCGGCCCTGACTACGTCTACAACATGCAGCGGCTGCTGAAGAAGTTCGCCACGGCGAAGAGGCTCGTGCCGCAGCCGATCTTGCGCCGCGCGTCGCGGAAGACACGCTTCGGCGTCATCTACTACGGGTCGTCGAGCCCGGCGATGTCGGAGGCGATCGGCGCGCTCGAAGCCGAAGGCCTGCATCTGGACCGGCTGCGCGTGCGCGCGTTTCCGTTCGCCGATTCGGTGGCGCAGTTCATCGCCGAGCACGAGACCGTATTCGTGGTCGAGCAGAACCGCGACGCGCAGTTGCGCTCGATGCTGACGATCGAACTCGAAATCGATCCCGCCAGGCTCACGCCGATCCTGCACTACGACGGCACACCGATTACTGCGCGGTTCATCGCGGAGGCGATCGCGAAGGAAGTCGGCAGTCGGCAGTCGGCGGTCGGCGGCTTGCGGGCCGTTGCTGGCCAATCGGCACGAGATCGCAACGCCGCGGAGTAGCCGCCTTCGAAGACCTTCTGCCGACTGCCGACCGCCGACTGCCGACTGCCGACTCCGATGACCTACATCACCAAACCCACGCTGCACCACCCGACATTGCCGACCAACCGGCTCGGCCATACGCGGCGCGACTACGAAGGCAAGATTTCGACGCTGTGCGCCGGCTGCGGCCACGACTCGATCTCGGCGGCGATCATCCAGGCGTGCTGGGAGCTGGCGATCGAGCCGCATCGCGTGGCCAAACTGTCCGGCATCGGTTGCTCGTCGAAGACGCCCGACTATTTCCTGGGGAATTCGCACGGCTTCAACTCCGTGCACGGCCGCATGCCCTCGGTGCTGACCGGCGCCAATCTCGCCAACCGCGAGCTGATCTACCTCGGCGTGTCCGGCGACGGCGACTCCGCCTCGATCGGTCTCGGCCAGTTCGCGCACCTGATCCGGCGCGGCGTGAACATGACCTATATCTGCGAGAACAACGGCGTCTACGGATTGACCAAGGGACAGTTTTCGGCCACCGCCGATGCCGGCTCGAAGTCCAAGCGCGGCGCGGTCAACCGCGACGCTCCGATCGACATGGTGTCGCTGGCGCTGCAGATCGGCGTGACCTATGTCGCGCGCAGCTTCTCCGGCGACAAGGAGCAACTGGTGCCGCTGATCAAGGGCGCGCTCAATCATCGCGGCGCGGCGCTGATCGATGTGATCAGCCCGTGCGTGGCTTTCAACAATCACGCCGGCAGCACCAAGAGCTATGACTACGCCCGCGCCCACAATGACGCGGTCAATCGGCTCGACTTCATGTCGAAGCGCGACGTCATCACCGCCAGCTACGAACCGGGCGAAGTGATCGAGATCACGCAGCACGACGGCAGCATCCTGCGCCTGCGCAAGCTTGCCGACGGCTACGATCCCGGCGACCGGCTCGCGGCCATCAGCCACATCCAGCAGCATCACGCGCGCGGCGAGATCGCGACCGGGCTGCTGTTCGTCGATCCTTCCGCCGACGACCTGCACGATCATCTGAACACCGTCGAGGCGCCGCTGAACCGGCTCGGCGAGGCCGAGCTCTGCCCCGGCGCGGCCGCGCTCGAAGCACTGAACGCCGAGCTCGCGTAGCGTGCACGCTGTTGCTGCGCGCCGCGTTTGGCGCGCATCCGACGTTGCTTGCCGAAGATCAATACCCATTGCCTGCTGCCGCATGAAGCTGCGGCCTACGTGAGGTCGTTCGCCTCACCGCTGCGGTCCCGCAGCCGCGGGGGCGCGGCCAACAACGCAAACCGGAGAGAGCATGGCGCAGGCGAACACGGGCGCTGCGTACCGCATCGTCGCGCGCGAGGACTTTTCTGACGTCACCTACCTGCTCGAGGTGGCGCACCCGATGCTGGCCAGGGCCGCGCGGCCCGGCCAGTTCGTGATCGTGATGGAGCACGAACACGGCGAGCGAATTCCGCTGACCATCGCCGACTTCGACCGCGACAAGGGAACCATCACGCTGGTGATCCAGGCGGTCGGCAAGACCACCCGCGAAATGCAGCAGAACTGCAAGGTCGGGACGACGCTGTTCGCGGTGGTCGGGCCGATGGGGATTCCGAGCCACATAGGAAGCGCGAAGAAGGTCGTGTGCGTCGGCGGCGGGCTCGGCGTGGCGCCGATCTATCCGCAGGCGCGCGCGTACAAGGAGAGCGGCGCCTACGTGATCGGCGTGATCGGCTTTCGCAACCGCAACCTGATCTTCTGGCAGGACAAGTTCCGCGCGGTGTGCGACGAACTGATCGTCTGCACCGACGACGGCTCGGCGGGCTTGAAGGGCCTGGTGACCGAGGGCATCAAGCAGGCGATGGCCAGGCACCAGGACATCGACGAGGTCGTCGCGATCGGCCCGCCGATCATGATGAAGGGCTGCGCCGAAGCCACACGCGCGCACAAGCTCAAGACGGTGGTGAGCCTGAATCCGGTGATGGTCGACGGCACCGGCATGTGCGGCGGCTGCCGCGTGAAGATCGGCGAGCAGGTGAAGTTCGCCTGCGTCGACGGTCCCGATTTCGACGGCCATCAGGTCGATTTCGACGACCTGATGGCGCGGCTGGGCCGCTACAAGCCGGCCGAACAGACCGCGCTACTGAAGTGGCAGGAGAGCTGCCGCTTGAGCCAGATCGCCGAGCCGCAGATCGAACGCGTGCAGCTCGACCAGCCCTCGACCGACGGGTGAGCACGATGGCAGCGAAGAAGAAGACGATCCGCACGATTCCGCAGGAACGCACGCCGATGCCGGAGCAGGATCCGCGCGAGCGCGCGCGCAACTTCCAGGAAGTCGCATGCGGCTACAACCTCGCCGATGCGCAGCGTGAGGCCGAGCGCTGCCTGCAGTGCCCGGACGAGCCGTGCGTGCGCGGCTGCCCGGTCGGCATCGACATTCCGGCCTTCATCCAGAAGATCGCCGACAAGCACTACCAGGGTGCCTACGACATCATCACCGACACCAATCTGCTGCCGTCGATCTGCGGCCGCGTGTGCCCGCAGGAGAACCAGTGCGAAGGCGTGTGCACGGTCGGCGACTCGCTCGAGCCGGTGGCGATCGGGCGACTGGAGCGCTTCGTCGGCGACCTGGCGATCAAGGAAGGCTGGGCCAACGTGCCGTACATCGAGCCGAGCGGTTTCCGCATCGGCATCGTCGGCGCGGGACCGGCGGGCATGGCGTGCGCCGCCGACATGGCCAAGGCCGGCTGCGAGGTCGTCGTGTACGAGGCGTTCCACACGCCGGGCGGCGTGCTGAAGTACGGCATCCCCGACTTCCGCCTGCCGAACGACGTGATCGACGCCGAGATCGAGAAACTCAGACAACTCGGCGTGCGCTTCGAGTGCAACACGCTGGTCGGGCGCCTGTTCACGATCGAGCAGATGTTGACCGAGATGGGCTTCCACGCGGTGTTCATCGGCACCGGCGCGGGCTATCCAAGCTTCATGGGCATCCCCGGCGAATCGCTGAACGGCGTGCTGTCGGCCAACGAACTGCTCACGCGCTGCAACCTGATGCGGGCGCGCGATTTTCCCAACTTCGACACGCCGCTCGCGCCCGGCAAGCACGTCGCGGTGATCGGCGCCGGCAACACGGCAATGGACGCGCTGCGCGTGTCGCTCCGCCTGGGCGCGGAGTCTGTCCACTGCATCTACCGCCGCTCGAAGAAGGAGGCGCCGGCGCGGGTCGAGGAAATCCACCACGCGGAGCAGGAAGGCATCGACTTCAACTGGCTGACCAGCCCGGTCGAGATCCTCGGCGATGCGAACAACAACGTGCGCGCACTGCGCTGCGTGAAGATGGAACTCGGCGAGCCCGATGACTCCGGCCGCCGCCGCCCGGTGCCGGTGCCGGGCAGCGAATTCGAGTTCGTGTGCGACATGGTCGTGTTCGCGATCGGCACCAACGCCAACCCGATCCTGGGCCAGACCTCGAAGCTCGCGCTGAACAAGTGGGGCTACATAGCGACCGACGAGAACCTCGCCACCTCGATCGCCGGTGTGTACGCCGGCGGCGACATCGTTACGGGGGCCGCGACCGTGATCGAAGCGATGGGGGCCGGACGCAAGGCCGCACGCTCGATGAAGGCCTACCTCGGGCTGCGCGACAGCGACGTCGTCTACCAGCCCGTGCCGGACGCTGCCGCGCGCCGCTTCGGTATCGATCGCAACGAACACAACTTCGCGCGCGTGCGACTCGTGTAGATGAAATCGCTTGGCACGTCGCCCCGGCGTAGGCCGGGGCCCAATTTGCGACGCTTGACATTAGGCCCCGGCCTGCGCCGGGGCGACGGGAAGTCATCACGATGAACAGCGCAGTCCTCGAACGCCCCGTCGCCAAGACCGCGACGGTCCTGAACCAGCACATCGTCGAGGTGATCAGCGACTCCGGCGAAGGCGCACAGCGCTGCGGCCAGTCGCTCGGCGGGATCGCCGCCCGCAGCGGCAACGGCATTTGGACCGTGGAGATCATCCCGGCCGAGATCCAGCCACCGGCGAGGAGCGTGGCGGGCGCCAGTGGCATCCGCATCCGCATCGGTTCGAAGCGCGTCACCAACGGCGGCGACGAAACCGATCTGGCGGTCGCGTTCAACGAGCAGGTGCTGCTCGGGCGCGTGCGCGCGGGGGAACTGAAGAAAGGTGCCACGATCCTGCTCGAAAGCATGTGGCGCGATCACCGCGACCCGGCGATCGTCAAGTCGTACACGGAAACCGTCGAGGCGCTGGTCAAGGACGGCTACCGCGTGATCGAGGTGCCGCTGGAGCGCGAATGCCGCGCGCTGATGGCCGACGCCCGGCGCGGCAAGAACATGTTCGTGCTCGGCATCCTGTGCAGCATCTACAGCTTCGAGTTGGCGCTGGCGCGCGAGCAGGTGGCGCTGACCTTCGGCAAGAAGGAAGAGAAGATCATCCGCGTCAACCAGGGGCTGCTCGAGGCCGGCTACGCGTGGGCCGAGAACAACCTCGACTTCAAGTACAGCATCCCGGCACAGCGCGCCAGCGCTGCCCAGATCGTCGTCAACGGCAACACCGCGATCGCGCTTGGCGTGCTCGCCTCCGGCATGGACATCTGCGCCATGTATCCGATCACGCCGGCGACCTCGGCCTCGCACTACCTGTCCGAATGCTTCGAGCGCGTCGGCGGCCTCGTGCACCAGGCCGAAGACGAGATCGCTGCGTGCGCTTTCGCGATCGGCGCGTCCTACGCCGGCCGCTGCGCGGTCACGATCACGTCGGGACCGGGCTACTCGCTGAAGCAGGAGGGCATCGGGCTGGCGGTGATGGCCGAGATTCCGCTCGTGATCGTCAACGTGCAGCGCGGCGGCCCGAGCACCGGCCAGCCGACCAAGGTCGAGCAGGGCGACCTGCTCGCCTCGGTGTTCGGCTCGCACGGCGACGCGCCGAAGGTGGTGATGGCGGTGTCGAGCATCGAGGACTGCTTCTACGCGATGATCACCGCGCGCAAGATCGCCGAGACCTTCAACATGGTCGTCGTCGTGCTGTCGGACGCCAGCCTCGCCACCGCGCAGCAGCCGTTCCCGCGCCCGGACTTCCGCGAGGACTGGCTGGCACCGCCGATCGACCAGACCCCCGTGCCCGAGGGCGCGAAGCCCTATGACTGGGACCCGGTCACCGGCATCGCGCGCCGCTATGTCCCGGGCCAGCCGAACGGCATGCATACGATCACCGGGCTGGCGCACGACCGTGCCAGCAAGGTCGCGTACGACCCGAAGAACAACGAGGAAGGACTGCAAATGCGCAGCCTGAAACTGGCCGCGCTGCAGAAAACGCTGAAGACGCCGCCGGTGTACGGCGATGCCGACGGCGACCTGCTGGTGGTCGGCTGGGGCAGCACGCAAGGCGTGATCGAGGAGGCGGTCGACCGGCTGCGTGCCGAGGGACGGAAGGTCTCGTCGCTGCACCTGCGCTTCCTGCAGCCGATGGCCTCCGGCATCGGCGAGATCATGAAGCGCTTCCGCAAGGTGATGACGGTCGAAGGCAACTGGTCCGACCGCAAGGAAGACGAGCTGATCGACGCCGACAACCGCCGCTACTCGGCGCTGGCGATGATGCTGAGGTCCCGCTATCTGGTCGACGTCGACTGCTGGAGCGAAGCGCGCGGGCAGCCGATCAAGCCGGCCAACGTGGTCGACGCATTGCGAGCGAAGCTGGACGAGAAATCGTGAGAACGACGTCCGCGATGCATTCATGCCCTCACCCCAACCCCTCTCCCACAGGGAGAGGGGCATCTTCCTCCCTCTCCCTCCGGGAGAGGGATCGAGGGTGAGGGAAGAGATGGTCACATCACGGCGCGTCGACATCCCTGAAGAGGTCTGACAAACATGGACATGGCGATCCCTGTCTCGAAGACGCTGATCCGTCTTCACGAGGAACACCACAAGCTCGAGGACTACCAGGGTGGCGTGCCGCGCTGGTGCACGGGCTGCGGCGACAACGCGATCCTGGCCGCCGTGCAGCGGCTGTGTCGCGACGAGGACCTGGCGCCCGAGCGCACGGTCTTCGTGTCCGGCATCGGCTGCTCGAGCCGGTTCCCGCACTACATGAAGACCTACGGCTTCCACGGCATCCACGGCCGCGCCTTCCCGCTCGCCGAGGGTGTGAAGATGGCTCGCCCCGATCTGCACGTGTTCGTCAACACCGGCGACGGCGACTGCTGCTCGATCGGTGCGGCGCACTGGATCCACGCGATCCGCTACAACATGAACCTGACTGCAATCCTGCACGACAACCAGGTCTACGGCCTGACCAAGAAGCAGGCATCGCCCACTTCGCCGCTCGGCCTGAAGAGCAACACGACGCCGCGCGGCACGGTGCTGGAGGCGCTCAATCCGCTGACAGTCACGCTCGGGGTGCAGAACGTGTCGTTCGTGGCGCAGGGCGTCGACTGGATCCCGGAGCTTCTGTACGACATCATCAGCAAGGCGTTTCACCACCGGGGCTTCTCGTTCGTACGCATCATCCAGCGCTGCCCCGAGTGGCTGCCGAAGATGTTCGAGCCGTGGCTTCACGATCCCGGCAAGACGCTGCTGCTGACGCACGAGAACGGGCTCGCGCCGAGCGGCGAGATCTCGCGCATCTACAAGAACCAGCGCGCGCACGATCCGCTGGACATCAACCAGGCGCGCGAGATCGCCTCGACCATCGACCCGATCCCGGTCGGCATCCTGTATCACAACCCCGCCGTGCCCTGCTACGAGGACCTGCGCCACGCAGGCGGCCCGCGCACGCCCGAGGCGATCCGCGCCGGACTGGAGAAGGAATTCGACAAGTTCACGATCTGGCCAGACGAGCAACTCGCACGGGCGGCGTGACGGGAAGACTGAAGAGACTGCCATGGACATGGCCGCGACACATCAGGACCAGGTGCTGTTCCACATGACCGGCAAGCGCACCGACGAGGCGCTGCCGATCGACGCCGGCGATCTGCGCCCCGCGCTGCTCGCCGGCTACCGCGATCTGGCGCGGCTGCGCTACGACTACCCGCTGGTGCTGATCGACGATGCGGCGGGCGGGGAATTCGCACTGCCGCTCAGCATCACCGTCGATCGTCTGCTTACCGATCTCGCGCCGCGCGGCATCGAGGGAGAGCGGCTGCGCCGGCACGTGCTGCGGCTGGAGCGCGCGATCCGCGCGCAGGTTGCGAACGGCGCGACGGGCCGACTGACCGACCTGTGGGCGCAGGCCGCCGCGCGCGTCGCCGGCCGCGATGCCGAGGTCGAGGAGGTGCTGCGGCTCGCGGCCGCGGCGCTGAAGTCCGATGGCGAGGTGATCGATTGCGACGCCGCCGCGCCCGCGCGCGTGCTGACACACGCCTGGCGCGCGGCGCAGGCCGCCAAGGCGCAGCGCTTCCGCGCCGAGGCCGACCGGCTGATGCGCAAGCTGACCGACATCCTGCGCGCCGCGCACGTGCACTCGGAAGCCGGCCGGCGCCCGGATGCCCTGCGCTCCGCGGTCGGCGGCGCCGACGCCGACGGCTTCGACTTTGGCGTCATGTCGAAGCTGATCAGCCGCAACACGCCGCGCGACGAATTGCCGGCCGCGCGCCGGCGGCGGATCGAATGGGCGCTCGCTGTGCTGCGCGCGCAGGCCTTCTACCCCGATCCGGATTCGGGCACGGCCGCACTCGAATACCGATTCGACAACTGCGCGGCCGCGGTCGCCGCGTATCGCGATCGGCTGCGCGACATGGTTCAGCTGGTCAAGGCGATGGCGATTGCGGAGCTGGAAGGCGCGGGCCGCTACGTCGAAGACAAGGACGATGCGTTCTTCGCACGCTTCGACGAGCGCGCACTGACAGCCGCCGAGCTCGCCCTGTTCCCCGATTACCTGGTGTCCATTCCGGCCGGCCGTAACGATGCGCCGGAAAACGCCGGGCTGCTCGACATGCTGTCGTCGGGGCTGCCGGTCAAGGTGCTGGTCCTGGTCGACGACCTGTTCGAAGACGCGTCGATCGGCACCGGGCACTTCGCGTTCGGCGTGCGCAGCGCGCGGCTGGCGACGATGGCGATGGGCCTGGGCGGCATGTTCGTGCTGCAGTCGGCGAGTTCGAACCTGTATGCGCTGCGCGACCGCATCGCGAGCGGCCTGACCTGCCGGGGCCCCGCGCTCTTCACCGTGTTCCCCGGCACGGCCGCGCCGGCGGCCGGCCTGCCTCCCTACCTGACCGCGGCCGCGGCGATGGAATCGCGCGCGTTTCCGGCCTTCACCTATGACGCCGCCGCGGGCGGAAACTGGGCGGCGCGCTTTTCGCTCGAGAACAACCCCGCGCCGGATACCGACTGGCGCCTGGATACCGTCGAGTACGCCGACGAGGCCCTGCAGCGCGCGAGCGAACCCGCCGCGTTCACGTTCGCCGACTTCGCGCTGTGCGATGCACGCTACGCCGAGCACTTCGCTCGCGTGCCGCGCGAACGCTGGAACGCCACGATGCTCCCGGCCGCCGACTGGCTCGCGCTGTCCGAGCGCGACGCCGCGCAGCGCGTACCGTACCTGCTCGCGGTCGACGGCAACGACGTGCTGCATCGGGTCGTCGTCGACGCACGCATGATGGCCGCGATGCGCAAGAGCCTGCTGCTGTGGCACCGGCTGCAGGAGCACGGCGGCGTGCACGACTCGCACGCCGAACGCCTGCTGGCGCGCGAGAAGGCGACCTGGGAAGCGCAAAAGCAGCGCGAGATCGAGGCGCTGCGCGGCGCCGGGCAACCGGCGCCAGCGACGGCCGCACCCGCGGTCGAGGCCGCCTCGGCGGCGGCACCGACCGCCACCGAGGCGGCGCCGGAGAAGCCGCCCTCGGACGAAGCGTGGATCGAAACGACGCGCTGCCCGAGCTGCGGCGAATGCACCAAGATCAACGACCGCATGTTCGCTTACAACGACAACAAGCAGGCGTACATCAAGGACCTCGCCGCCGGAACGTTCCGGCAACTGGTCGAAGCCGCGGAATCGTGCCAGGTCGCGATCATCCATCCCGGCAAGCCGCGCGACCCGAACGAACCGGGGCTGGCCGAACTGATCGAACGCGCCAAGCCGTTCCAGTAGAGCCGCGCCGCGGGCGGGCGATGCAGGTCTTCCGCTCCGACCTCGCCCACTGCGCGCAGGTTGACGGCGCCGTGGTCGTGATCGACGTGCTGCGCGCGTTCACCACCGCCGCTCACGCCTTCGCGCGCCGGGCGCAGGCGATCGTCGCGATCGATTCGATCGACGCGCTGCCGGCGCTGCGGCGGCGCTATCCGGATGCTCTCGCGGTCGGCTCGAAGGCCGGCGGCGCACCGATCGCTGGCTTCGACCTCGGCAACTCGCCTTCGCAGTTGGACCGGCTCGACGTGGCCGGCCGCACGCTGATCCTGTACACGGTCGGCGGCGTGCGCGGCATCGTCGCCTGCCGGCGGGCGACGACGGTCCTTGCCGCCAGCCTCGCGAACGCGCGCGCCACCGCACGTCACCTGCTCGCGCTCGCACCGCCGGCCGTCACCCTGATCGTCACCGGCTCGTGGATCGATCGCGACGGCGACGAGGACGCAGCCTGCGCCGATCGGATCGCCGCCATCCTGGACGGGGAGGATCCGCCGGCGGAAGTTCATGCCGCGCGCGTGCGCCGGTCGGACTTCGGCCGCCGTTTCACCGCGGGCATCGACCCAAACCTGCCGCCGGCGGACCTCGACTGCTGCGCGGCCGTCGACGTGTTCGATTTCGCGATGCCGATCGAGCGCCGCGGCGGGCGGCTGACGATCACGGCCGTATCGGCGGGGCTCGAACAACCGGCGACGCTACCATCCCGATAAGTCGTGTATGGGGGTGTCAGCGCGACGCGGATCGCGCGATTAGAGTGGCGCGGCCGCGTCTAAGCGTGCGAGCGGTCGATCGCCGGCCAGTAGCGTGAGCCTACCCTCCGCGATCGTGTAGCCCGTTGTTGCAGCCAGCATTGCCAGCACCCGGCGCTCGAGCTCCATCGCGGATGCGGCGCAGGCCATGCGCGTACTGGCCATCTGCCTGAACCGCAAGCGGTTGCCGGCCAGCTCATAAACACCGACCACCCGATTGCAGCCGCTGAAACCCGAAAGCTGATTTCTGGCGCTGGCCAATGTCACGCTGACCTCGCGCTTCCCGGCCTCGGCCGCAGGCACGGCTTGGCCATTCAGTTCGACCAACTTCCAGCGCTTATCCTGCAGCTCGGCCATCACGCTCTGCCGGGCCGAATCGTTGCCGGCACAGGACACGCCGGGCTCGGCGTCCACGAACCGGTCCACCACGATGTGCTCCCGTGCTGCTCCCTCAATGGCACGACGTACTTCGAGCCGCCCGTCGAAGCTGACCAGCAGCGGCGCGCCCGGCGCGCTGCGCCGCTGCAGGTAACTGCGTTCGAGCGACAGGTAATCTGCCGCCATCGCCACCGGCCAGCGCAGGCCGCTAGCGCAATCTGTATAGGTTGCGGCGTCTGCCATGTAGTGCACTTCGCCATGCCAGCGCAGCGGCTCTGTAATGGGGTCGACCTGCGCCGTGCGGCGCAGGTCGAGGTTGGCTGCAGTGGCGATCGCGCTCCCAAACCTGTCGAGCGTGCGCAAGGTCTGCGCGTCCTTGATCGCGAAATTGGTCGCGGTCTCGCCGCTGCCGAGCCTGATCCGCCTGCCATCGGCATCCGCAGTCCAGCGGCCGACTTCCGACTGCGGCAGGCCGGGTTTGCTCAGGTAGGTGCGCCGCAGCCGGTAAAGGCCGTCGGAGCGCAGCGTAAGGGTGTGCACGACGCCGGGACAATCGGCACACGGCAGCACGCCGGTATACGTGGCCGGCAGATTGAGGACCGCGCCCGGCGACGCTTCCATCGGTGCGGCGGGCGCGATCGACAGACAGATGGCTACGAACGCCGGCAACCACGACACCAGGCACGGATGCACGGCCTGCTGCCCGCGACGATTCGCTTGCGACATCGTGGTGGCCGTCATCGCACTGCGCGCCGGCCGCGCCTCGGAGCGCCGCCCGAACCAATCGGCTCGGCCTACGCCCGCTGGTGCAGCGGCAGCACGTTGCGGTGCGTGCTGCCGACGTACAGTTGCCGTGGCCGGCCGATCTTGTACTCCGGATCGGCAATCATCTCGTTGAGCTGGGCGATCCACCCCACCGTGCGGGCGAGAGCGAAGATCGCGGTGAAGAGCGGCACCGGGATGCCGATCGCCTTCTGCACGATGCCGGAGTAGTAGTCGACGTTCGGATACAGCTTGCGGCCGACGAAGTAGTCGTCCTCCACAGCGATCTTCTCCAGCGCCATCGCCAGCTTGAACAGCGGATCGTCGTGCAGGCCCAGTTCGCCCAGCACCTCGTGGCAGGTCTCGCGCATCAGCTTCGCGCGCGGGTCGTAGTTCTTGTACACGCGGTGGCCGAAGCCCATCAGCCGCACTTCGGAGTTCTTGTCCTTGACCTTGGCGATGAACTCGCCGATCTTGGCCACGCCGCCGTTCTTCTGCAGGTCGTACAGCATGTTCAGGCACGCCTCGTTGGCGCCGCCATGCGCCGGTCCCCACAGGCACGCCACCCCCGCCGCGATCGCCGCGAACGGATTGGTGCCGCTGGACGCGCACAGCCGCACCGTCGAGGTCGACGCGTTCTGCTCGTGGTCCGCGTGCAGCGTGAATATGCGGTCGATCGCGCGCACCAGCACCTCGTTCGGCCTGAAGTCCTCGCACGGCGTGGCGAACATCATGCGCATGAAGTTGCCGGCGTACGACAGATCGTTGCGCGGGTACATGTACGGCTGGCCCACCGAGTACTTGTACGCCATGGCCACCAGCGTCGGCATCTTGGCGATCAGCCGCACCGCGGAAATGTCGCGCTGGTGCGCGTCGTGCAGGTTGATCGAATCCGGATAGAACGCGCTCAGCGCGCCGACCAGGCCGGTCATCACCGCCATCGGGTGCGCGTCGCGGCGGAAGCCGCGCAGGAAGAACTGCATCTGCTCGTTGACCATCGTGTGCTTGGTCACGCGCGCGGTGAACTCGGCCTTCTGCGCCGCGTTCGGCAGCTCGCCGTACAGCAGCAGGTGGCAGACCTCGAGGAAATCGCATTGCGTGGCAAGCTGGTCGATCGGATAGCCGCGGTACAGCAGCTCGCCCTTGTCGCCGTCGATGTACGTGATGGTCGAATTGCACGAGGCGGTCGACAGGAAGCCCGGGTCGTAGGTAAACTTGCCCGTCTTGCCGTAGAGCTGGCGGATGTCGATCACGTCGGGGCCGATCGAGCCTTTGTAGACCGGCAGGTCGAGCGGCGCCGTGCCGTCGGTAAACGTCAGCGTCGCCTTCTCTTTGGAGGGAGTCAGTGCCATCGTCGTGTTCCTTGGAGGCGGTTGGGCGCGGCCAGTCTAGGCCGTGCGGATGCGATCTATCAGCGTTCGCACGGCGATCGTATCGAGCTCGCCGTCGGGCCGTTTGCGCGAAAGCAGAAGATCGAGCAGATCGTTGTCCGGCAACGCCAGCAGTTGCGACAACGCGACTGCCTCGTCCTGCGCCGGCGCGTCGCCGTAGCGCTCGAAATAGCGCGCCAGCAGCAGATCGTTCTCCAGCAGCCCGCGGCGCGCGCGCCAGCGCAGCCGGCGCCGCTCGAGGTCGCCGACGGCCGCGGTCATCCTGGAACCTATCGATTCCTAGATCGCGCGCCGCGCCAGCATGACCTTGATGCTGCCGATCGCGGCCGCGGGGTTGAGCCCCTTCGGGCACACGTCGGTGCAGTTCATGATCGTGTGGCAGCGGAACAGGCGATACGGATCGTTCAGGTTGTCGAGCCGCTCGCCGGTGGCCTGGTCGCGGCTGTCGACGATGAAACGGTACGCCTGCAGCAGCCCGGCCGGTCCGACGGACTTGTCCGGGTTCCACCAGAAGCTCGGGCACGCGGTCGAGCAGCAGGCACAGAGGATGCACTCGTACAGGCCGTTCAGCTCCTCGCGCTCTTCCGGCGACTGCAGCCGCTCCTTCTCGGGCGGCGGCGTGTCGTTGACCAGGTACGGCTTG
>JAKORH010000406.1 GCA_029777935.1 Pseudomonadota bacterium | reverse complement strand
AGAACATCGTGTCGGTCGTGCTCCAGTGCAACAACTTCGAGGTGGTCAACCTCGGGGTGATGGTGCCGGCGGAGAAGATCCTGCAGACGGCGCGCGACGAGAAGGCCGACATGATCGGGCTGTCGGGACTGATCACGCCGTCGCTGGAAGAGATGCAGCACGTCGCGGCCGAAATGCAGCGGCAGGGCTTCACGCTGCCGCTGCTGATCGGCGGCGCCACGACCAGCCGCGTGCACACGGCGGTGAAGATCGCGCCGCACTACACCAACGGCCCGATCGTCTACGTGTCGGACGCGAGTCGCTCGGTGGCCGTGTGCCAGAGCCTGGTGTCGACTGAGGCCGCACAGCGCTTCATCGGCGACATCAGGGCGGAATACGATCGGGTGCGCGCCCAGCACGGCGCGAAGAAGGGGCCGGAACTGGTATCGCTGGCCGAAGCACGCGCCAACGCGAGCCGGATCGACTGGACCGGCTACGCGCCGCCGAAGCCGAAGTTCCTCGGCCGCCGGGCGTTCCGCAATTACGACTTGGCGATGATCGCCAAGTACGTCGACTGGGGCCCGTTCTTCCAGACCTGGGACCTGCATGGCCCGTTCCCTGCGCTTCTCGCCGACGAGGTGATCGGCGAGCACGCGCGGCAGGTGTTCGCCGAGGGCGAGAAGATGCTCGAGCGAATCGTCGCCGAACGGTGGCTTACCGCCAACGGCACGGTCGCGTTCTATCCCGCCAATGCGGTCGGCGACGACATCGAGATCTACACCGACGAGTCGCGGCGCGAGGTGCTCTTCACTTGGCACGGCTTGCGCCAGCAGACGAAGAAGCCGGTCATCGACGGCGTGCCGAACCCGAACCAGTGCCTGGCCGATTTCATCGCGCCGAAGGCAAGCGGCATTGCCGACTACATCGGCCTCTTTGCGGTGACCTCCGGCATCGGGCTGGAGAAGCGCGAGGCGATGTTGCTCGGCAAGCACGACGACTACGGCGCGATCATGCTGAAGGCGATCGCCGACCGGCTCGCGGAGGCGTTCGCGGAACTGATGCACGAGCGAGTGCGCAGGGAGCTGTGGGGCTACGCGGCGAGCGAGCGGCTCACCAACGAGGAACTGGTCCACGAGCGCTACCGCGGCATCCGCCCTGCGCCCGGCTATCCCGCCTGTCCGGAACATGCGGTGAAGGCGAAGCTTTTCGAAGCGCTGCAGTGCCAGGAGATCGGCATGGCGCTGACCGAGAGCTACGCGATGATTCCGCCGTCTTCGGTCAGCGGGTTCTACTTCTCGCACCCACAGGCGAAGTACTTCAACGTCGGCCGCATCGGCCGCGACCAGCTCGAGGACTTCGCGCGCCGCAAGGCGCAGGCGGTCGAAGAGCTGGAGCGGTGGCTGGCGGGAAATCTGGGCTGAACGACGTTGGCCGGCGATACCCCAAGCGGGCCTCCGGCGCACCGCATCTCGTCGCCGAGCCTCACGCGCCCTATCGGGCTGTCAAGCGAAGACCGCGCGGCCGGTGATCGCGGACTCCGCCGCTTGGATCGAGTACCTGCGGGGCAGCGGCTCGCCGGTGGCGCTCGTCTTGCGCGCGTGCTCGAGCGGCGCACCAGGGTGCTGATGATTCCACCCGTCCTCCAGGAGTTGCTGCAGGGCGCGCGCAGCGCAGCGCATTTCGACGGGCTGCAGCGCGGCATCGAGTCGCTGCCGCGCTTTTCCCCCGCTGATGCGTTCACTCACGCGCGCGACGCCGCGCTGCTCTGCGCGCGCTTGCGCCGGGAGGGCGTGACGATCCGGTAGTCGTTCGACTGCTCGATCGCGTTGTGCGCGATCGAGGCGGGTGAGGCGCTGCTGCGTGCGGACCAGGATTTCGATCGCATTGCGCGCGTCGATCGGCGGTTGCGGATCGTCGCGATTCCCGGCAACTGATCCGACACGCTCGGCCGTTTGTGGGCGAAGCGCGCGCGTGCAGTACGATATGGTCATTTCGATGACCATCACGAAAGGTCGCCATGGCAGCCTACAGCGTCGCCGAAGCCAAGGCGCATTTGAGCAATATCCTGAAGAAGGTCGAAGCGGGGCAGAAGGTAACGATCACGCGCCGCGGCCAGCCGATCGCGACGATCGTTCCCGCCGCAAAGGCGCCGACGGCGGTCGACTGGGCGCGCATCACCGCCCTGCGCGACAAGCTGCCGAAGAGCCGACTGTCGGCAGCGCGGCTGGTGCGTGAAATGCGGGATGCGGGGTATTGAGCGCGCACGGTCGCTCCGAAGCGCTCAGCCCGGAGCGCGCAGCGCGTAGGGTAGCCCGATAAGCCCGCGCGTGATCTACCTCGACACCAACTTGCTGGTCGCGCTTTGTGTTGCCGAACCTGCCTCGGCGCGCGTCGATGCCTGGCTGGCACGGCACGCGGAGCAGGCGATCGCCACCAGTGCGTGGGCGCTGACGGAAACGACGTCGGCGCTGGGCATCAAGGTGCGGCGCGGGGACATCACGCGCGAAACCGCAGGCAGCGCATTGAAACTGCTGGAAGTTGAAATTTTGCCTTTGCTGGCGCTGCTGGAATCGCCTGCCAACCTGTTTGCGCGCGCCGAGCTGCTGTTGCGCTCCTTCGACCTCGGATTGCGCGCCGCTGACGCGCTGCACCTGGCCCACATCATCGATGGCGATACCGTCACACTTGCCACGGGCGACGCCAAGCTGCACGCGGCTGCGCGCAGGCTCGGGTTGTCGGCGGTCAGGGTCCATTGATCCGAAATGGCTAGCGAGCGCGGCCCGCCTTCCGCGTCCAGCGCGTCCCGGCGCGCGCTGCTGGCGTGGTTCTGCACGCTGGTGCCGCTCGCGTGCGCGCGCGCCGATCCCGAGCGCGAGCTGCGCGAGGCGGTGGCCGCGATGGCGCGCGCGGTCGAAGCGCGCGAACCGGGCGTGTTTCTGGACTTCGTTTCTGACGATTTCACGCGCGAGTCCGGCGCGTTCGGCCGGCAGGACGTGAAGCGAACGCTGGCCGGCATCTACCTGCGCAACGAGAAAATCCATCTGGCCACCGTCGTCACCGACGTGACCATCGAAGGCGACCGCGCGCGCGTGAAGCTGCGCGTGGTCGCGACCGGCGGCGCGGGACTGCTCCCCGAGCGCGGCCAAACGTGGGAGTTCGACTCCGCGTGGCGGCGCGACGGCGGGCGCTGGAAGGTCTTCAACGCCGAGTGGACCGAAGGCCTGTGACGATGCGTGCGCGCCGGCCCGTTCTTCGACCAGTGATGAATGCGCCTCAGCGCGACGCGACGCGCGGCGCGGTCGCCGCGGGCGGCGGCGGCGGCGCGAAAACGAGCGTCTCGTGCGAGGCGCGTTGGCGAGCGCGTTTCGACAGCCTGCGCATTTGAGCCAACAGCGCGTTCGCGCGCTCCGCGTCCGGTGCGCGCGCGAGGAACTGCTGCCGGTACGCCGCGTGCGGCTGGCGCAGGATGCTCGCCAGCCACGCGGCTTCGAGCGCAGTCAGTTGCGCCGGCCGCCTGTCGAAGTAGGTGCGCGCGGCCGCGCGCGCGCCGCACACGCCGGGCCCCCAGTCCACCGTGTTCAGGTACAGCTCGAAGATGCGCGCCTTGCCGAGCGTGCGCTCCATCTCGACCGCGTACAGCAGTTCGCGCAGCTTGCGTACGACCGTGCGATCGGCTCCCGTGTACAGCGTGCGCGCGAGCTGCTGCGTAATCGTGCTCGCGCCGCGCGCCGGCGCGCGCGACAGCGCGTGCGCGATCTCCGCGCTGTCGAAGCCCGCGTGCGCGCCGAAGCGCTGGTCCTCGGCCGCTCGCACCGCGGCCGGCAGAAGCGGGCCGAGGCGATCGAGCGCGATCCAGTCCGGTTGCCCGTCGCCGCTTCGCAGCGGGCGCGCCGCGCCGGCGCAGCCGAAGCTGAACGCGCCATACTGCAGCCGCTCGGTGCCGAGCCTGTCGACTGCAACACCGTCGAGCGCGAGTTGCGTCGACGCGCCGGCTTCGGGCAGCCGCAGCGTGCCGTGTGCTTCGATGCGGCCGTCGATCGTTGCCGCGGTCGCCTCCGGGATCGCGTGCTGCAGCAAGCGGTAGATCTCCGCGACGTCGGTCTCCAGCGACCAGTCGATGTCGATGCGATCACGGCGCAGTTCGGCCGTGAACGGCACCTGCACGCCGCCGCTGGCGAGCCAGCCTTCGATCACGGAGGAGTCCCGCGCCGTCAGCCGCAGCTCCATGACATCGATCGTCACCGGCCGCGTGTGCAGCCGGCGATCGTCGAGCACGCAGGGCGCGCAGCGCACGACCAGCGTGTGCTCGGCGCGGCGAAACTCGAGCCGCCCGAGCGGCGTGACGCGCGCGCGCCCGTCGAGCGCGCGCAACCCGAGCGGCGTGGTCGCGAGTCGAACCAGACCCGGCACGTTGACGTCGAACGCCGCGTGCGGCGCGACCTTCACGCGCATCGTCCAGGCGCCGCCGCGGGTGGCGAGCGCGCCGCTGGCGGCGATCGTCACCGCGGCGGCGATCGCGAGCGCGAGCACGCCGAGCAGTGTGCCGAGCGCGATCGGCAGCAGAAGCCGTTTCATGCGTCGCTGCCTTCGAGCGGCGTGATCAACGTGATCGCCCACCACGGGCCGGCCGATGCGAGCGCGCTCCAGTACCACGCCGAAACATCGGTGTAGCCGTCCGGCGCATCGAAGCGGCCCGCGTTGATGCGCTCGCACACGCGCACGCGCCCGCCCGCGCGCGCGGCGACGAAGCAGCGCCAGTGCTCGCCGAGAGCGTCGACCTGCGCGCGCGACACCGTGGTCGCGAAGCCGGCGGCGCGAAAGCAGTCGGCTGCCGGATGCAGCATGCGCGTGGGCGCGTCGACCCGGCGCACGATCAGCGTCTGCGCGCTATCGGTGAAGCGCGCGATCGCGCCCGGGAAGCGGTGCGCGAAGCGCGCGTCGAGCGGCGCCAGCGCGAGT
>JAKORH010000405.1 GCA_029777935.1 Pseudomonadota bacterium | reverse complement strand
CGCTCGCGCGCTACGCGAGCCTGCGCGTGGCCGACGACGTGGTGCCGGAGATCGACACGCTCGGCCGCGCCGGTCGGCACACCAACATCCACCGCACGATGGCCCGGCGCCGCGCCGGGCACTACCTGCAAGGCAGCCGCACCTCGCTGCTCTCCGCGCAGAGCTATCTGTTCCGCGACTACCGGTTGATCGTCAGCGTGTCGCTGCCGGGCAGTCCCGAGAACCTCTCGCGCCTCGACGAGTTGCTGCTGCTGCGCGACGGCGTCCGGGCCACGCTGCACGCCGCCGGCTTCCCGTCGCGTCCGTGGACCGCGGAAGACCTCGTCAACTGGGTCTCCGCGCTGCTCGATCCGCACCGGCAAACCGGCGACGGCCTTCCGCTCACCTACGACGAAGGGCGCGAACTGCGCGACCAGGTGCTCGACCGCGCCACGCGCCTGCGCATCGATCGCCAGGGCATCGGGCTGGCCAACCCGGCCGCCGACCTGCAGACCGAGCTGCGATTGATGTCGGTGCGCGGCTTCCCGCCGCGCTTCGCGCTGTGGAACGTCGGCAGCCTGATCGGCGACCTCTACCAGGGCACGCTGCAGTACCCCTGCCCCTTCCTGCTCACGCTGGGCGTGCACGTGCTCGACGCCGAGGCCACGCGCAACTGGGCCTTCCTGAAGGCAGCTCGCGCGACGACGAACGCCACGAGCTACATGGCGCGCTTCCTGCCCGACCTGCAGGAGCGCAAGGCGGATTGGGACATTGTGCTCAAGGCGATGGACGACGGCCAGCAGCTCGTCGACCTCTACCTGCAACTCGCACTCTTCGCCGAACCACAGGCGGTCACGCGCGCCGAGCAGGCCGCCCGCGCCATCTTCCGCGCGCGCGGCTTCGAGCTCTCGAACGACACGATGATGGCCACCCAAGCGCTCATCAGCTCGCTGCCAATGACGCTGTCGGCCCCGTTCCACGCGGACCTGCAGCGCATGAAGCGCGTCACCACGAAGACCTCCGCGAACGCGGTGCACCTGGCGCCGCTGGTCGCCGAGTGGCAGGGCACCGGCACGCCGGTCCTGCTCTTCGGCGGTCGACGCGGCCAGGTGATGCAGATCGACGTCTACGACAACCCGGCCGGCAACTACAACGTCGCGATCGCCGGCACCTCGGGCTCGGGCAAGTCGCTGCTCTTGAACGAGATCGCCGCCGCGTATCTCGGCACCGGCGCGCGGGTCTGGATCATCGACGTCGGCCGCTCCTACGAGAAGGCGTGTCG
>JAKORH010000404.1 GCA_029777935.1 Pseudomonadota bacterium | reverse complement strand
GGCCAGCCGGTCGCGCAGCCCTTGGCGCTCACACCACCGGCGACGCCGGCCGCGGCCGAGCCGCGGGCCGACGCGCCCGCGACCGTCGCTCGCTGAGGATTCGGCTTACAGGGGCTAACCCTGCCCGGCGTGCGTCGCGCCGTGGGCTAAGATGCGCCCCGTGCGCTCGAGCGGCGCTTCGACCGCGGTCGCGCGCGTTCCAACGGGAGGGCGCCATGGAGCGCTTCTGGCTCAAGCATTACCCGGCCGGTGTGCCGGCCGACATCGACGCGGGGCAATACGCGTCGCTGGTGCAGCTGCTGGACGAAGCGTTCGCCAAGTACCGCACGCGCAACGCGTACGTGGGCTTCGGCAAGTCGATCACGTACGGCGACATCGCCCAGCAATCCAAGGCGCTGGCCGCCTGGCTGCAGTCGCGCGGCCTCGCCAAGGGCGATCGCGTCGCGATCATGATGCCCAACCTGCTGCAGTATCCGATCGCGCTCGCTGCCGTGCTGCGCGCCGGCATGGTGGTGGTGAACGTGAACCCGCTGTACACCGCGCGCGAGCTCGAGCACCAGCTGCGTGACTCGGGCGCCAAGGCGATCGTGATCGTCGAGAACTTCGCGCACACGCTGCAGCAATGCATCGAGCGCACGAAGATCGAGCACTGCGTGGTCGCATCGATGGGTGACCTGCTCGGGTTCCCGAAGGGCGCGGTGGTGAACTTCGTGGTGCGTCACGTGCGCAAGATGACGCCCGAGTTCCGCCTGCCCAATGCGACGCGCTTCAATGCCGCGGTTGCCGAAGGCGAGCGGCTCACGTTCAAGCCGCCGCAGCTCGGTCACGACGACGTCGCCTTCCTGCAGTACACCGGAGGCACGACCGGCGTCTCCAAGGGCGCCACCCTGCTGCACCGGAACGTGATCGCCAACGTGCTGCAGTCCGAGGCGTGGATGCAGCCGGCGCTCGCCAAGAACCCCGAGCGGCTGCCCGAGCAGCTCGTCACCGTGTGCGCGCTGCCGCTGTACCACATCTTCGCGCTCACCGTGTGCTGCCTGCTCGGCATGCGCACCGGCGGGCTGAACATCCTGATCCCGAACCCGCGCGACCTGCCGGCACTCATCAAGGAGATCCGGCCGTACAAGATCAACATGTTCCCGGCGGTGAACACGCTGTACAACGCGCTGGCGAACAATCCGGAGTTCGCCAAGCTCGATTTCTCGGGCCTGCGGGTGTCCAACGGCGGCGGCATGGCGGTGCAGGCGGCCGTCGCCGAGCGTTGGCTCAAGGTCACCGGCTGCCCGGTCTGCGAAGGCTACGGCCTGTCGGAGACGTCGCCGTCGGCCACCTGCAATCCGACCGACACCGACGCGTACACCGGCACCATCGGGCTGCCGTTGCCGTCGACCGAGGTCGCGATCCTGGACGACCAGGGCCGACCCGTGCCGCTCGGCGAGCGCGGCGAGATCGCGATCCGCGGCCCGCAGGTGATGGCGGGCTATTGGCAGCGTCCCGACGAAACGGCGAAGGTCATGACGCCCGACGGCTTCTTCAAGACAGGCGACATCGGCGTGATGGACGAGCGCGGCTACACGAAGATCGTCGATCGCAAGAAGGACATGATCCTCGTGTCGGGTTTCAACGTGTATCCGAACGAGGTCGAGGAGGTCGTCGCCTCGTGTCCCGGCGTGCTCGAGTGCGCCGCGGTCGGCGTGCCGGACAAGAACTCGGGCGAGGCGGTGAAGGTGTTCGTCGTGCGCAAGGACGACGCACTCACCGAGCGCGACGTCGTGCAGTACTGCGCGGAGAACCTCACCAACTACAAGCGGCCCAAGTACATCGAGTTCCGCACCGAGTTGCCGAAGACGAACGTCGGCAAGATCCTGCGCCGGGAGTTGCGCGACGAGGCGCTGAAGCAGGCGGCCTGAGCGGCCGGCTCAAGCCTCGGCAACGAGCCCGGTCATCGTCGTGGCGAGCAGCGCCTGCGCGCGCGGCTGTGCCGGCTCGTGCGCGAGCACTTCGGCGTAGCGCCACGCCGCCTCCACCGGCCGACCCGCCGACTGCAGCGCCGAGCCTTCGAGCAGCCGGATCTCGGCATCCCACGCGAGCCGCCAGCGCGCCGCCGACGACAGCGCAAGCGCGATCGCCGGCCGCCGCTGCGCGCAGGCGTCGGCGATCGCGGCGTGCCAGTCGGCCGGTCGCCGGGATCCGCCGAGCAGGTCCGACGGCAGCGTCGCGGCGAGCGCACG
>JAKORH010000403.1 GCA_029777935.1 Pseudomonadota bacterium | reverse complement strand
GTGTCCTGCAACTGCGCGCGGGTTTCGCGGTCGATGCGACGGATCGCGTCTTCCAGCGTCTGCACCGCCTCGGCCAGATCGCCTGCCTGCGCGTCGAGGTAAAGCTTGCGCTCGGAGGCCTGCTGCAACTCTTCGAGCGCAGCCAGGTTCACGGCACCCAGCTGGGCGATCTCGCCGTCAACCCGCGCCACCGTGCGCTGCAGCTCGGCTGCACGCGGCGCCTTTTCCAGCGCCTGGGTGAGCCATTCGGCATCCACCTTGAGCGTGGCCAACTGCTCCTCGAACTGCGCGAGATTGACCTCGGCGGAGTTCTGCCGCAGGCGTGCATCCTCAATCTTCTTGCGGATCGGCTCCAGCTCCTGCTCGAGCTTCAGGCGTTGCTCGTCGGCCTCGCGCAGCGCCGCGTTGGCGGCATCCACCGCCTCGCGCGCCGCTTTCAGTGTGGCTTCGCGTTCGACGCGAACATTCAGTTGCGATTGCAAGCCTTCTTCCAGCGGCGTCAGCAGGATGCTGCTCTGCTCAGTCAAGAGTCGCGCGACATCAGCGTCGAGCTCCTTGATCTGTTGCTGGTTGGCCGCGATGCGGCGCGACAGATCCTGCACGCGCTCTTGCGCGGCACGCTCGCCATACATGGCGTCGCGCAGCGCGATTTCCGCGCCGCGCAAAGCCTCGCGTGCCTTGACCAGCGCGACATCCGCTTCATTGCGCACGCCGCGCTTGATCTCACGGTCGGCGTGGGCCGCTCCCCGCTTTTCGTCAGCAATCGCAAGCGCTTCGACATGCGACTGCACATGCTCCTGCTCGGCGGCGATGGATTCGCCGATCTCGGCAAGTTCGTCGGAAATCTGTTTGGTGCGCTCAGTCGCCTGCGCGCGCGCCTGCTCGATCTGCAGTCGCTCGACTTCGAGGTTGTGCACACGGCGCTGCACGCTGACAATGGCGCCGCGCTGCTGCGTGGCCTGCACGCGCAGGTCCTGATAGCGCTTGTCGGCATGGGCAAAAGCCGTCTCGGCCTTGCTGGCCGCAGCTTGCGCGTCGCTCAGATGGGCCGCAATTTCGGTGAGCTCGCGTTGCCGCGCCATGGCGCCATGTACCGCTTCGTCCGGGGCAAACCAGGTGATGCTGTTGGCACCGACCAGATGGCCCTCACGGGTGACGATTACCTCGCCGCTTGCGAGCGAAGCCCGTACCGCCAGCGCATCGGCTGTCGTCTCGGCAACCCGCACGCCATGCAGCCAGTGCGCCGCCGCGGAT
>JAKORH010000046.1 GCA_029777935.1 Pseudomonadota bacterium | reverse complement strand
GGGCCGATGTCGAATTCCTTCGAGATCAATGGCATCGCCACCGAGAGCGACGCGCGGTCGATGTAGTTGATCGATATCAGGAACAGCATCATCAGGAAGATCTTCCACCGGACCTGTGTCGGCGCGGCGGTTGCGACTACGGCACTGCTCGTTACGGGCGTTGCGCTCATGGAGGCGCTCCTGTCGGGTGGGTAGGGCGGGTGGAAGTCGTTCAGGCACGCGGTCCGAGCAGCGCCTGCAGCGCCGGCGATAGACCGCGATTTGGCTTGACGGGCGGTGGCGCAAAGCTGCCGGCGCGCGCCTGTCCCGGCTGCAGTGCAACCAGCGACTCGGCATGGCGCACCGCGCTGGAGACGCCGTCCACGGCGGGGACGGACAGGCGGCCGCGCAGGCTGCGCGCCAGTCCGGCCAGCGGCGCACCGGCGAGCACGATCACGTCGGCGCCGTCTTCGGCGACACAGCGCTCGGCAAGTGCGACGAGTCGCTCGCCCTGATCGCTTTGCACCGTGCCGATATCGGCCAGCGGTTCGTCGAGACCCCGGATGCTCGCGAGTCGCGAATCGAGGCCATACGCGAGCACCGTCTCGCGATACCACGCGCGAATGCGCCGGGAAATCGCGACGATCGAGAAACGCCGGCCGAGCAGGCATGCGCTCGCCAGCGCCGCTTCGGTGAGCCCGGTGACCGGAATCGGCATCACCTCGCGCAGCGCGAACAGGCCCGGATCTCCGAACGCGGCGATGACCGCCGCATCGAAACGCGCATGGTGTTCAGCGGCCAGCTCTGCCGCCGCATGTGCGCCGAGCATCGCCTCGAAGCGCGTCTCGATGTAGGCCACACCGAACGGCGCGGTCAGCACCTCGACGCGCGTGCCGGGCGACGCACTGCGCTCGGCCTCGGCACGGATCAGCGCGCTGACGCTGTCGGAGATGTTGGGATTGATCAGCAACAGGTTCATGGTTGCTCCGCGCGAAACGGCCGCAGCGACGGCATGCCGCACTTCAGGAACTGCCCGCGCCCGGCGCGACCGCGGAACTGCCCGTCCCACACCACTTCGCCGCGCGACAGAGTGATGCCGGGCCACGCGGAGAGCTTCATGCCGGCATACGGCGTGTAATCGACGGCGTGGTGCAGCAGCGCGTTGTCGATCGTCACGGCGTGCTCGTCCCACACCACAAGATCCGCGTCGGCGCCGACGGCGATCGCGCCCTTGCGCGGATGCAGCCCGTACGCCTTGGCCGGGTTGGTCGCGGTCAGTTCGACGAACTTGTGCGCGCTGATCCGTCCGCCGAGCACGCCTTCCGAGTACAACAGCGCCATCCGCGTCTCGATGCCCGGGATGCCATTCGGGATGTGACGGAACGCGACCTCCTTGCCGCCGGGCTTCTTGCCTTCCGGCGCATCGAAGCGGAACGGCGCGTGGTCAGACGAGAACATGGTGAACAGGCCGTCGTTCAGGCCGTTCCAGATCACTTCCTGGTTCGACTTGTCGCGCGGCGGCGGACTGCAGACGCAGCGCGCGCCGTGATAACCGTCATCGAGGCCGAGGTCTTCGGCGGTCAGGAACAGGTACTGCGGGCAGGTCTCGGCGAAGACGGAAAGCCCGTGCGCGCGCGCCCAGCGAATCTGCTCGACCGCCTCGCGCCCCGACACATGCACAATCAGGATCGGCACGTCGACCAGTTGCGACAGCGAAATCGCACGGTGGGTCGCCTCGCGCTCGACCAGCATCGGCCGTGCGTGCGCGTGCCAGCGCGGCGCGGTGCGGCCGGCCGCTTCAAGGCGGCGCGTCAGCCGCTCGATGCAGTCGGAGTTCTCCGCGTGCACCATCGCCATCGCCTTATGGCGTCGCGCGACCTCCAGCACGTCGAGAATCTGAGCGTCGTCGAGCTTCAGGTCGTCGTAGGTCATGTAGATCTTGAACGACGTGTAGCCGGCGGCGATCAGCGCCGGCAACTCCTCGGCCAGCACCTGCGGCGTCGGATCGCTGACGATCAGGTGAAACGCGTAGTCGACATGGGCACGGCCGTCGGCACGGCGGTGGTAGTCGTCCACCGCGGCGCGCAGCGAGTGCCCCTTTTCCTGCGCGGCGAACGGGATCACGGTGGTGGTCCCGCCGCACGCGGCGGCCCGCGTGCCGGTGTCGAAGTCGTCCGCCATCCGCGCCGGCGGCGGCATGGGCTGGTCGAGGTGGCAATGCGCATCGACTCCGCCCGGCGTGACGACGCGGCCACCCGCGTCGATCTCGCGCTTCGCATTGCCGAGTCTCTCGGCCAGCGCCACGATCCGGCCGCCACGCACGCCGATGTCGCAGCGCTGCGTGTCGGCCGCGGTGACCGCGACGGCATTGCGGATCAGCAGGTCAAAGGCGTAGTCCACTTTCGCAACCTCGTGTCCTGCGTCAAGATGTCTCCGGGAGGGGGCCCGTTTTGGGACCTGTTTGCCAACAGATCGTTTACAAAACGATTTACTTTTGGCGCCAATTTTTTTAGGATTGTGGCCAATATGGATGCCCGTGTCAATAACCCGCGCCGCCGCGCGGCGCCGCTCGACGAGGACGCGATCTACGAACGAGTGATGACGGCAATCTTCGAACACCGCCTGCCGCCCGGCACCAAGCTGGGCGAGGATCGGCTCGCCGGCATCTTCGGCGTCAGCCGCGCCCGCATCCGGCGCGTGCTGCCGCGCCTGGCGCACGATGGCGTGGTGCATCTGGAGCCCAACCGGGGCGCGTTCGTCGCCAAGCCGTCGGTGCAGGAGGCGCGCGACGTATTCGAAGCGCGCCGCGTGATCGAGCCGGCGATCGTGCAGCGCCTGTTGCGGCATCCGGGCCGGCGCGCGCTGATCGCCCGCCTGCGCCAGCACGTGACGGCAGAGAAACACGCGCGCGCCGCCAACGACGTGCGGGCGATCGTGCGCATGTCGGGCGAATTCCACATCCTGCTGGCCGAGATGGCCGGAAATTCCTCGCTGGCACGCGCAATGCGCGAGCTGGCCACCCTCACCTGCCTGATCATCGCCTTGTACGACAAACCTTCCGTGCCGCATTGCCTCGACGACGAGCACGCCGGCATCGTCGACGCTCTCGCCGCCGGCGACGCCAAGCGCGTGGCGATCCTCATGGTCGAGCACCTGAACCACGTCGAGGACGGCCTCGACCTCGCAGTCACTGAAGAAGCGCCCGTCGAGCTGGAGGCCGCACTGGAATGAGCACCACTTCATCCGATCGGCGCGTTCGCCTCGGCATGCTGACGCCGTCGTCGAACACCACGCTCGAGCCCGTCACCGCGCGTATGCTCGCCGGCCTGCCCGAGGTCACCGCGCACTTCGGCCGCTTTCGCGTCACCGAGATCGGACTGAGCGAGCGAGCGCTGGGTCAGTTCGACCTGGACCCGATGCTTGGCGCAGCCGACCTGCTGGCCGATGCCAAGTGCCACGCGATCTGCTGGAATGGCACCTCGGCAGGCTGGCTCGGCTTCGAGCGCGATCGACAGCTTTGCGCCGCGATCGAGCAGCGCACCGGCACGCGCGCCGGAAGCGTCGTGCTGGCGCTGGCCGAGGTTTTCGCGCGCACTGGCGTCAGGCGTTTCGGCCTGGTGTCGCCGTATACGAGCGACGTTCAGGCGGCGATCACCGCCAATTTCGGCCGTGAGGGTTATGCCTGCGTCGCCGAGCGGCACAGCGGCATCCGCGTGAACTTCGACTTCGCGAACGTTGCCCCCGAGACGACGGCGGCGATGATCCGCGACGTGGCCCGCGCCTTACCTGACGCGATCGTCGTCCTTTGCACGAACATGGACGGCGCGACGATCGCCGATGCGCTCGAACGCGAACTCGGCATTGCTGTGTACGACTCGATTGCGCTCGCCCTCTGGAGTGCGCTGCGCGTCGCGGGCGTCGGTCCGGAGCGCGTGACGGGCTACGGGAGCATCTTTCGCGAATTGCGGTGAGCGGCGTCCGCCGCGCGGTGCGCAGTCACCGGCGCCGCGGTCCTTGCCGGAGAAGCACACTGGCCGGGACTCCAGTCGCCACCCGCGGGAGGCGATCACCAACGACGAGGCCGAGCCTGCCGTGCGCGCGCTGCCGAACCTGCTCGAGCTACGCGCGTCCGACCACCGAAGAGAGGGTCGCGGCGGGTGACGGCGTGACCCGAACGCGCCTCATGGGACTCCTGCTGATCGCCGGCATCGCGCTGCTGGCCGCCGCGTCGCTGCAGCGGTTCGCGCTGCCGCCGCCCGGCGAACTGCTGCCGGTGCTTCGCCTGGAGCCGGCGGCGGCGCATGGCGCGCATCATGGTGGCTCGCGCCCGCGCTGATCATCGCCGCAATGGTCATCCGGCTGCGCGCGTCGTTGCCTGCGCGGTGCGGCCCGCCTCAGCGCCCGCCCGCAAACAGGCGCACGGCCGTGTCGAAACTCCACTCGCGGCGGATCTCGATCACGTCGTAATCCTGCGCGAGATCGGGCGGGAACGGAGGGAATGGCGACAGCGTCCAGATGATCCGTACCACCGCCGCGTCGACCTGCGCCACGCCGCTGGTGCGGTTGATCGTGATGCCCTCGACGCTCCCGTCGCGACGCACCGCGACGGTCACGATCGGGTTCTGGTAGGAGCCGGCCTGGACGCCCTTGAGCCCCTCGCGTGTCGCGTTCAGTTCGATCTTCTGGCGCCAGGTCTCCGCGTACATGACGGCAACCAGTTCGCGATCGAACTGCTGCACGAGCTTGCGCCGCTGCGGCCGAGCCGGCATCGGCAGCGGCACCTGCGGCCCGGGCCGCGGCTGCACGTTCGCGGCTGGCCCGGGTACCGAGGGCTTGGCGCCCGGCTCCCGGCGGAACCGGATGTTGGCTCTCCGCGCC
>JAKORH010000402.1 GCA_029777935.1 Pseudomonadota bacterium | reverse complement strand
CGCTTCCCGGCACGCTGATCGAATGGGAGACCGCGAATCCGCGCGCCGCGCGCGACGTGCTGGCGCGCGAATTCGGCGCCAATCGCGTCAACCTGTTCGGCGGCAAGCTGCATCTGCTGCTGGCCGACGAGGCGCAAGCGGCGCGCGCGCAGGCGGTGCTGAACGCAGCCGGGATCGCGGCCGGCGCGCGGCAGGCAATCGTGCCGAGCCTGGAAGACGTCTTAATCAACCGCGTCGCCGCGGAGGCCACGCCATGATGGTCGACGCGGCGGTCAGCGTGAAGGATCTGACGCGCGTGTTCGGCCGCTTCACAGCGGTCGACCACATTTCGCTCACGGTGGAGAAGGGCAAGGTGTTCGGCTTTCTGGGGCCGAACGGCGCCGGCAAGTCGACCACGATCCGCATGCTGTGCGGACTGCTCGCGCCTTCCAGCGGCAGCGGCACCGTGGCCGGCTTCGACATCATGACCGAGTCGGAACGGATCAAGCGCCACATCGGCTACATGTCGCAGAAGTTCTCCTTGTACGACGACCTGACGGTCGAGGAGAACATCGACTTCTACGCCGGCATCTACCGCGTACCGAAGGAGCGCCGCACCGAGCGCAAGGACTGGGTGCTCGAGATGGCCGGTCTCGCCGACAAGCGCAGCCATCTGACCGGCTCGCTCGCCGGCGGCTGGAAGCAGCGCCTCGCGCTCGGCTGCGCGGTGCTGCACGAGCCGCCGATCCTGTTTCTCGATGAGCCGACCTCGGGGGTCGATCCGATCTCGCGCCGCCGTTTCTGGGATCTGATCGCGCGGCTTTCGCAGCAGGGCACGACCGTGTTCGTCACCACGCACTACATGGAGGAAGCCGAATACTGCGACGAGCTGGCGCTGATCTACCGCGGCCGGATCATCGCGCAGGGCACGCCGCGCGCGGTCAAGACCGAGGCGATGCCCGAGGACATCCTGGAGATCCGCGTCGATCGGCCGTTCGAGGCGCTGGAGCATCTGGAGGCTTCCGGCCTCGTGCGCGAAGCAGCGTTGTTCGGCGACGCGCTGCACGCGGTGGTGGCCGACGCCGCCCACGCGGCCGCGGGCGCGCGGCAGTCGCTGGCCGCGGCCGGCTTCGATGTCGAAGCGGCGCGCGCGATCACGCCGTCGCTCGAGGACGTGTTCGTCGCCTTGATCGAGGAAGAAGACCGCAAGGCCGACGTGAGGAAGGCGGCATGACGGCGCGAACGCGGCTGTCCTTCGTGCGCCTGGCGGCGCTGATCCGCAAGGAGTTCATCCACATCCGCCGCGATCCGCGCAGCCTGGCGATGGCGTTTCTGATGCCGCTGATCCTGCTGGTGCTGTTCGGCTACGCGATCACGATGGACATCAACCGTCTCGACCTCGCCGTGTACGACCAGGACCACAGCGCGGCGAGCCGCGATTACGTCGAGCGCTTCCGCGCGTCGGGCTATTTCACCGTGGTGGCGAACGCGCACAGCTATGCCGAGGCGCAGCGGCTGATCGATCGCGGCGACGCCCAGCTCGCGCTGGTGATCCCGCGCCATTTCGCGCGCGATCTGGAGCAGCGCCGCACCGTGCCGGTCCAGGTCCTGGCCGACGGCGCCGACGCCAACACCGCGACCGTCGCGCTCGGCTACGTCGAAGCGATCACCAGCCGCTTCAACGAGACACAGCTCGGTACTTCGATCGAGCTCGCGATCGATCACCGGCTGCGCGTCTGGTACAACCCGGAGCTCAAAAGCCGCTGGTTCATCATTCCCGGGCTGATCGCGGTGATCATGACGGTGATCACCGCGCTGCTCACGTCGCTGACCGTCGCGCGCGAATGGGAAAGCGGCACGATGGAGCAGCTGATCGCCACGCCGGTGCAGCCGGTGGAGCTTTTCCTCGGCAAGATGACGCCGTACTTCCTGATCGGCGTGGCCGACGTGCTGATCTCGGTGGCGATGGGCGTGTGGGTGTTCGGCGTGCCGCTGCGCGGCAGCCTGCCGCTGCTGCTCGGCGTCTCCGCGATCTTCCTCGTCGGCGGCTTGAGCCTCGGCATCCTGATCTCGAGCGTGGCCAAGTCGCAGCTCGTGGCGAGCCAAGTGGCGATGGTCGCGACCTTCCTGCCGGCCTTCCTGCTGTCCGGCTTCCTGTACGCGATCGACAACATGCCGCGCGCACTGCAGACCGTCACCTACGCAGTGCAGGCACGCTACTACGTCGAGGCGCTGAAGAGCATCTTCCTGAAGGCGAGCCCGCCGGCCGACATCGCGAACGAGCTGACGTTCCTCACCGCCTTCGCGCTGATCGTCTTCGCGGTGGCGCTGCGCAAGTTCAGGAAGAAGGTCGGGTGACGCCATGTGGGAACGCATCTACCGGATGCTGGTGAAGGAGTTCATCCAGGTGCTGCGCGACCCGCGCATGAAGGCGATGATCTTCGTAATGCCGGTGCTGCAGTTGATCGTGTTCGGCTACGCGGTGACGACCGACGTCGACCACATCAAGACCGCGGTGCTCGATCTGGACCGGAGCCGCGAAAGCCGCGCGCTGATCGAGCGCTTCACGTCCTCCGGCTACTTCACCGTGACCGCGATGCCGGACGATCCGAAGGCGCTCGGCCGCCTGCTCGACCGCGGCGAAGTCACGCTGGCGCTGCAGATCAATTCCGGCTTCGCCGACGACCTGAAGTCGGGCCGGCG
>JAKORH010000401.1 GCA_029777935.1 Pseudomonadota bacterium | reverse complement strand
TGACGGCGGCGATCAGTTGGTCGCGCTTGGCGTGATCCCTTGCCGTGATGCCGGGATAGGCGAGTACCGCGAAGTACGCCATGGCGCCGTAGTGCGCGGCGGCGCCTGCGACGGGGATCTCCGTCACTTCCGCCGCCTCGATCACAGCATTACCACCTTGTCGAGCCGCTCGCGCGCGGCGCTGGCGACCAAGTGCCCGTAGTGCCTCTCGATCATCGTCACGCTGGTCCCGACAAGGCGCGCCACGTCGAGGGTCGTCATGCCGTCCGTGATGGCTTGCGTGATGAAGCTATGCCGCAGCGTGTAGAGCACGGTGCCGCTCGGCAGCTTGGCCTTCGCCGCGGCGGCCTTTACGAGTTCGTCCCAGTCGCTATGCGCCCATGGCTTGCCGTCGTCGCGCACGAGCAGGCGCGCGCTCGGCAGCTTGCCCTTCGCGAGCCGGGTAAAGAGCGCCACGGCGGGCGCAGACAGCGGCACCGTGCGCGTGCCCGTCTTCCCGGAAAGCGTCAGCGAGCCGGTGCGCGCATCGAACTGGCGGCGGCGGGCACTGACCAGTTCCCCTGGCCTGGCGCCGGTGAGTGCGTGCGCCTCGATCAAGTCGCGCAGCGCACCGTCACATGCCGCGATCAGTGCGCGGCGCTGGCCGAGGTCGAGGTAGAGCGTGCGCCGCTGCGTCGCATTCTTGTGCGGCTTCACGTCTGCCCACTCGATCGCGCGCGCGGCGGGCACGAGGCGGTTACTGACCGCGAGGTTCAGCGCGGCTTTGAGCGCGGTCAACGTGCGATTCGCGGATGCCTTGCCGAGTGCAAGCCCGTCGCGCCAGCGGCGGATGTGCGGCGTGCGCAGCTTGTCGAGTGCCATGCGGCCAAATTCGGTTTCGTACACGGTGCGCTCGAAACGCGCCTCGGCGTCCCGCGCGGTGGCGTCGCCCTTCTCGCGGCGCCGGTCCTCGACGTAGGCTTTACACGCGTCCTCGACCGTGGCGCGAACACTGGCCTTGACGCCCGCGTCGTGCGCCGTGAACACGGCCAATGCGGCGGCCTTCGCTTCGTCATAGCCCAGCGTCGGCGACAGCGCCCCGAGTGCCTTGTAGTGCTGGATGCCCGCGTCATCGCGCAGCCTGGCCACCCAGGAGCCGCGCTGCTCGTCGATCTTGCGAAAGCCGAGGTAGCGGCCCTGTGCCAGCAGCGCGCCCCAATAGGGTTCCCTGCGCGGTTTGAGGGCCGCCCGAACGCGGGCCTTGTGGATCTCGTGGGCCATTCCGTATGAGTCCGTATCCCCTGCTCATTCGCGGCAGTCCCGTGCCGTACGGACGCCATACGGAAAGACTACCATAGACGCCCAAATACGCGCTAGGATACAAACGCTAGTAAACAAGGGGTTTTCGGTACGCTGGTAGACGGCCAAAGACGCCGGATTTGCTTTCACACGGCAGGGGTCGCAGGTTCAATCCCTGCACCGTCCACCACCGCAGGCGCACACGTCGCACTGTGGCGCCTCGCAGGGCGCTCCCTTGCCTTGGTAGCGGATCGAGTCGAGCACCGCCAAATCGCGTGTGCCTGCGAGTCGGTGCCGATCCTCTCGGCGTCGCATTCAGACT
>JAKORH010000400.1 GCA_029777935.1 Pseudomonadota bacterium | reverse complement strand
CGCTGCCTCGGCGTCGTCCCGCAGGAACTGGTGTTCGATCCGTTCTTCACTGTGCGCGAGACGCTGCGCATCCAGTCGGGCTACTTCGGGCTGCGCGACAACGACGCGTGGATCGACGAGGTGATGGAGAACCTCGACCTGACCGCCAAGGCCCATGCCAACATGCGTGCGCTGTCGGGCGGCATGAAGCGGCGCGTGCTGGTGGCGCAGGCGCTGGTGCACCGGCCGCCGGTGATCGTACTCGACGAGCCCACGGCGGGTGTGGACGTCGAGCTGCGACAGGGACTGTGGCAGTTCGTGCGGCGGCTGAACCGCGAGGGCCACACGATCGTGCTGACCACGCATTACCTCGAAGAAGCGCAGGAGCTGTGCGGCCGCATCGCGATGCTGAAGGCGGGCCGCGTGGTCGCGCTGGACTCCACACGCGCGCTGCTGGCGCGGCTCGCCGACGTGCGCGTCAGTCTGCGGCTGAGCGGCGCGCTGCCCGAGTCGCTGCGCACGCGCGTGATCGAGGAAAGCGACGGCCGCCTGTCGCTGCGGCTCGCGGCGGCGACCGAGGTCGAAGGTGTGCTCGCCGCGTGCCGCGCCGCGGGCTGCACGGTCGACGAGCTCGAAGTCGGCCACGCGGACCTGGAAGACGTCTTCCTGCAGCTGATGGCGGACGATAGAGAGCGGGTGGCGGCATGAACGAAGTCGCTCGTCGTCCCGGCGAAGAGCCTGCCTCGGACTTGATCCGGGGCCGGGACCCAGGTTCACTCGCGATTCAAATTGGGCCCCGGCCTTCGCCGGGGCGACTGCCGGTATCCGGATTTCAGACGCTGCTGTACAAGGAAGTGCTGCGCTTCTGGAAGGTGAGCTTCCAGACCATTGCCGCGCCGGTGCTGACCGGCGTGCTGTACCTGCTGGTGTTCGGGCACGTGCTGGAGCAGCGCGTCGAGGCGTTTCCCGGCGTCAGCTACACCGCATTCCTGATTCCGGGGCTGGTGATGATGAGCGTGCTGCAGAACGCGTTCGCCAACAGCTCGTCGTCGCTGATCCAGTCGAAGATCACCGGCAACCTCGTGTTCGTGCTGCTGCCGCCGCTGTCGAACCTCGAGTTCTTCGGCGCCTACGTGCTGGCATCGATCGCGCGCGGGCTGATGGTGGGCCTCGGTGTCTTCGCGGTCACGCTATGGTTCGCGCCGCCGACGTATCTGGCCCCGCCGTGGATCGCCGTCTTCGCGGTGGCCGGCGGTGTGCTGCTCGGCGTGCTCGGGCTGATCGCGGGTATCGTGTCGGACAAGTTCGACCAGCTCGCGGCGTTCCAGAACTTCATCATCATGCCGGCCACCTTTCTGTCCGGCGTGTTCTATTCGGTCAAGGGGTTGCCGCCGTTCTGGCAGGCGGTGTCGCATTTCAATCCGTTCTTCTACATCGTCGACGGTTTCCGCTACGGCTTCTTCGCGCAGGCCGACGTGTCGCCCTGGCTGAGTCTGGCGGTGGTCACGATGGCGCTGGCGATCGCCTCGGCGATCGCGCTGGCGATGCTGGAACGCGGCTACAAGATCAGGCACTGATGGAACCGACTGCTGAAGACGTCAAGCGCTACATTGCCAACGGCCTCGACTGCGAGGTGCTGCAGGTCGAGGGCGACGGCCGACACTTCGACGCGCTGATCGTGTCGAGCGCCTTCGAGGGCACGTCCCGCGTGCAGCGGCACCAGATCGTGTACGCCGCGCTCGGCGAGCGAATGCGGGCCGAAGTGCACGCTCTGTCGATGCGCACGCTGACGCCGGCCGAATACGCGCAGGAAGCGCGATGACGCGGTCTTCACACGAACTTCACTTTCGCTTGGCGCGCGCCTCATCGCGCAAGGCGATCGTTCTTCCCGGCGGGCCGCACTGTGCGGTCCGCGCCCGACCGAGGAGAACGCCATGCCCGATTCGCCGCGCATCACCGCCGCCGTGCGGTTGCGCTATGCGCCGTGCCCGCCCGCTCCGGAACCCGCGATGGACAAGCTGAAGATCACGGGCGGCGTGCCGCTGCGCGGGGAGATCGCGGTGGCCGGCGCCAAGAACGCCGCGCTGCCGATCATGGCCGCAGCGCTGTTGACCCGCGAGCCGCTGCGGATCGCCAACGTGCCGCAACTCGCCGACATCGCGACCATGGCGAGGCTCCTGCGCGGCATGGGCGCGCGCATCGACCGTGCCGCGAATTCGGTGACGCTCCAGGCTGACGACCTGGGATCGACCGAAGCGCCGTACGAACTGGTCAAGACGATGCGCGCCGCGATCCTCGTGCTCGGCCCGCTGCTGGCGCGTTTCGGCCGCGCCCGGGTATCGCTGCCGGGCGGCTGCGCGATCGGGGCGCGCCCGGTCGACCAGCACGTCAAGGGGCTGCAGGCGCTCGGCGCCGAGATTCGCGTCGAGCACGGGTATCTGGTTGCGACCGCGCCGCGGCTCAGCGGGGCACGAATCGTCACCGACATGGTGACCGTCACCGGCACCGAGAACCTGATGATGGCGGCCTGCCTGGCATCCGGCGAAACGCTCATCGAAAACGCCGCGCGCGAGCCCGAGGTCGTCGATCTGGCCGATTGTCTGAACGCGATGGGCGCGCGCGTACGCGGCGCCGGCACCGACCGTATCGTGATCGACGGCGTGCGCGAACTGCACGGCGCCTCCTGGCGCGTGATGCCCGACCGGATCGAGAGCGGCACGTTCCTGGTCGCGGCCGCGGCAACGGGGCGGTTCGGGGGCGCCGATGTCCGCCTCGTCGGGGCCGCGCCCGGCACGCTCGACGCCGTGCTCGACAAGCTGCGCGAGTCCGGTGCGAGGGTCGATGTGGAAGGCGATTCGATCCGCGTGCGGATGGACGCGCGGCCGACCGCGGTCAGCCTGCGCACCGCGCCGTTCCCGGCGTTTCCGACCGACATGCAGGCGCAGTTCATGGCGCTCGACTGCACCGCCGCCGGCATCGGCCGCATCACCGAGACGATCTTCGAGAATCGCTTCATGCACGTACTCGAACTGCAGCGGCTGGGTGCCTCGATCGACATCGAGGGCAACACCGCCATCGTGCAGGGCGTGCCGCAGCTCTCGGGTGCGCGCGTGATGGCCACCGATCTGCGCGCCTCGGCGAGTCTGGTGATCGCCGGCCTGATGGCCGACGGCGAGACGCTGGTCGACCGCATCTACCATCTCGATCGCGGTTACGATCGGATGGAAGTCCGGCTGGCGCAGCTCGGGGCGAGAATCGAGCGGGTGAAATGACGGAATTCACCACAGAGGCACAGAGACACAGAGGAAACCTGCTTTTCTCCGTGCCTCTGTGTCTCTGTGGTGAGCAAGGGCCTTCGAAGTGATCACGCTGGCGTTATCGAAGGGAAGGATCTTCGACGAGACCGCGCCGCTGCTGG
>JAKORH010000399.1 GCA_029777935.1 Pseudomonadota bacterium | reverse complement strand
GCCAGCGAGAACGCCAGGATCGGCAGGTTCTCGGTCTGCTCGAGCATGTTGCCGTCGGCGTCGTACAGCCCGGTCACGTAGTCCTTGGCCTCGCACAGGATCGGCGAGCGCGTGGTCTTCTCCATCGAGATGCTCATCTCGTCGGTGATCGACTTGAACGTGCGCGCGTACACCGACAGCAGGATGGGGTCGATCTTGTGGCTCATGCCGTCACCTCTTCGTCTTTGCGAATGCAACTCGCGACGAGGTCCTCGCGCCCCTTGGCGAACATCGCGAACGAGCCGAGCGCGTCGACCACGCAGTCGTACGAGCTGCTGACGAACACCGCGGTCGTCTCCTGCTCGATCAGCGCGGGCCCGTCGATGCGGTTGCCGAAACGCAGCCGGTGGCCGTCGTACACCGGCACCTCGGCGAACTGGCGCGTCTCCGGCACGTACACGCTGCGCCGGCCCTTCAGCGCGGGCGCCGCCTCGGTGCCGGCCCAGGTCTCGTCGCGGTACGCGGGCTTGTCGGTCGCGCCCACGGCCTGCACGCGTACGTTGATGATCTCGACCGGCGTGGCCTCCTGAGCCAGCGAATAGCCGAACAGGCGGTTGTGCTCGGCATGGAAGACCTTGGCGATGCCAGCCGTGTCGCGGCGGTCGATCAGATCTCGCGCTACCGGCAGCGACACCTCGTGATATTGCTTGATATAGCGGCAATCGAGCCGCACGTCATAGCGGCGCCGCGCGGCGGGGATGCGTTCCTCGGCCAGTTGCCGTTCGCCGTCGCGCTGCATGTCGTCGATCAGGGTCGTGAGCCGAGACCAGTCGATGCCGTCGAGCCTGGAGACGAACGTGCGCACGAAGTCGTGCTTCAGCTCGCTCATCAGCATGCCGAACGCGCACAGCACGGACGCTTCGCGCGGCACGATCTGCAGCGGGATTTCCAGCTCCTGGCAGATCAGGCAGGCGTGGATCGGCCCGGCGCCGCCGGCCGGGATGAACGGAAATTCGCGCGGATCGAAGCCGCGCTTGATCGTCACCTCGCGCACGCCCTGCGCCATGTTGTTGCAGGCGACGCGGTACATGCCGGCGGCGGCTTCCTCGACCGTGAGTCCCATCGGCCTGGCGATGTGCTCCTCGATCGCGCGCCGCGCCGCGGCCGCGTCGAGCATCATTTTGCCGCCGGCGAAGTAGTTCGGGTCGAGATAGCCGAGCACGACATTGGCATCGGTCGTGGTCGGGAGTTTCCCGCCCTTGCCGTAGCACGCGGGCCCCGGATCGGCGCCAGCGCTCTGCGGGCCCATGCGCAGGAGGCCGCCCTCGTCGAGCCAGCCGATCGAGCCGCCGCCGGCGCCGATGGTGTGGATGTCGAGCATCGGCAGCGCGATCTTGTGGCGCGCGATCTCGCCGTCGTTCTTGACCATCGGCGCGCGTACCGCGACCGACGCCTCGAAGCTGGTGCCGCCCATGTCGGTCGTGATGCACTTGTCCTGCCCGTGCGCGCGCACGTAGAACAGGCCCGCGCCCGGCCCGCCGGCCGGCCCCGACAGCAGCGTCAGCGCCGCGCGGTCGCGCGCGAGCTGCGGCGAGATCACGCCGCCGTTGGACTGCATGATCAGCAGCAGGCCCTTGAAGCCAATCCCGGCGAGCCGCCCGACCAACTGGTCGAGGTAGTGATTCAGTTTCGGCCCGACGTACGCATTCAGCGCCGTCGTGCTGACGCGCTCGTAGAAGCGGATCGACGGCAGCACGTCGGTCGACACGGACAGATACGCGCCCGGCAGCTCGCGCTTGACCAGTTCCGCCGCGGCCTGCTCGTGCGTGGGATTGGCGAACGAATTCATGAAGCAGATCGAAACCGCCTGCACGTTCTCGCGCTTGAAGAGCTCGATCGCGCTGCGTACTCCTTCGAGATCGAGCGGCGCCAGCTCGCGCCCGTTGCGGTCGAGCCGACCGCGGATGCCGGCGCGCAGATAACGCGCGACCAGCGGCTTCACGTTCGTGTAGCGGTTGTTGTACTGCTCCTCGCGGATGCCGCGCCGCATCTCGAGCGCATCGCGCACGCCCTCGGTGGTCAGCAGCCCGCACTTCGCACCGGTGTGCGTCAGCGTCGCGTTGGTGGTCACGGTCGTGCCGTGCACCAGCGTGTCGATCGTCGCCGCGAATGCGTGCAAGGACAGCGGCGGCTGCTGGCTGGCGGCGATCTCCGCCAGCCCGTCGACGACCGCGATCGACGGGTCGGATGGCGTGGACAGCGTCTTGTAGATCACCGGCGGCGCGCCGTCGCGCACGACGACGAAGTCGGTGAACGTGCAGCCTACGTCGATTCCGATTTTCAGTTTCATTGCTTCGGGTTCCTTCCCGTTGACGCGTCCGTATCCCTCACCCTCGGTCCCTCTCCCGGAGGGAGAGGGATGAAGTGCCCCTCTCCCTGCGGGAGAGGGGTTGGGGTGAGGGCCAGCGCGGCCGATTCATCCCCCCCCCTACTCCGCCACCAACCGCCTCACGTCTTCCTTCCGCACCTTGCCCAGCGCCGTCTTCGGCAGTTCGCCGACGACCAGCACCTGGCGCGGATGCTTGTAGCGCGCGATGCGGCCGTCGAGCATCGACAGCAGGCGCTCGGAGGTCAGTGCTCGGCCGTCCTTCGGCGCGACGACCGCGACCACGACTTCGCCCCAGTTCGCGTCGGGCCGGCCGACCACCGCGACCTCGGCCACGTCGGGACATTCGAGCAGCACGTTCTCGATCTCGGCCGGCGCGATGTTCTCGCCGCCGGAGATGATCATTTCCTTCGCGCGGCCGTCGACCCACAGGAAGCCGTCGGCGTCGAAGTGGCCGATGTCGCCGCTGTGGAACCAGCCGCTGGCGAGCGCGGCGGCCGTGGCCTGCGGCTGCTTCCAGTAGCCGGCCATCACGTTGTCGCCGCGGACCAGGATCTCGCCGCGTGCGCCCGGCGCGACATCGCGGTCGTCGCCGTCGACCACGCGCAGTTCGCAGTACGGCGCGGCCTTGCCGGTCGAGCCGGCCTTGCGGATCGCATCCTCGGGACGCAGGTAGGCGGCGATCGGGCAGGTTTCGGTCAGGCCGTAGATCTGCACCAGCGGCACGCCGCGTGCGTGCACGGCGCGGATCAGGTGTTCGGGCACGATCGTCGAGCCGGTGGTGATCATGCGCAGGCTGGAGAAGTCCGCCGTGCTCCAGCGCGGCAGCGCCATCATCATCGTCAATTGCGTCGGCACCAGCACGGTGAGCGTGATGCGCTCCTGCTCGATCGCGTCGAAGGTCGCGGCCGGATCGAACTTCGAGTGCAGCACAACGGTCGCACCCGCCTGCAGCGCGGGCGTGGTCTGGTTGTTGAGCCCGCCGACGTGAAACAGCGGCAGGTTGGTCAGGATGCGGTCGTCCGCCGTCATGTCGTGCAGCGCGACGCTGTTGGCGGCGTTGGTGATCAGCGCGCCTTGTGTGAGCAGCACCCCCTTGGGCTGGCCGGTCGAGCCCGAGGTGTGGCAGACGAGCAGCGGCTGTTGCGGCGTGATCGCGCAGTCGCGCACGGGCGCGTTCGCCCGCGCGAGCAACGCCTCGTAAGAGATCCAGCCTTCCGGTGCTGCACCGATCGCCACGCGCGTCATCGGCGGCAGCGTGTCGGCGTACGCCGACGTCTGCGCGACGAACCCGTCCTCGACCACCAGCACCGCCGGCGGGCAATCGAGCAGGCGCTCGCGATGCTCGGGCGCGGCCAGCCGCCAATTGAGCGGCATGAACAACGCGCCGAGCCGCGCGCAGGCGAACAGCAGCGCGAGTTCTTCGGGGCGGTTCAGGCCTAGATACGAAACGCAGCGACCCGTGCTGATCCCGCACGCGGCGAGCGCGGAGGCCAGCCGCTCGATCTGCTCCGAGAAAGCAGCGTAGGTCAGATCGCGGCCGTCGAAGCGGAGTGCCGCCTTGTGCGGCGTCCGCTGCGCGTGACCGGTGATCCAGTCGGAGATGTTCATCGCCGGTTCATAGCCTGGTTGCCCTCACCCTCGGTCCCTCTCCCGGAGGGAGAGGGAGGAAAGGCCCCTCTCCCTCCGGGAGAGGGGTAGGGGTGAGGGAAGCCCGGCTGCCATGGGGTGAGAGGGGTTGGGGTGAGGGGATCCCTGCTGCCATGCCCGCCTACGCGTCACCGACTTCCAGCACGACCGCCATCGCCGTGTCGCCGGCGGCGCAGCCGGTGAACAACCCCCAGCCGCCGCCGCGCAGCGCGAGTTCCTCGATCAGTTCGATGATCGAGCGCGTGCCCATCGGCGCCTGCGGATGGCCCCACACCAGCGAGCAGCCGTAGTTGTTGATCGATTTCAGATCGACGCCGGTCTCCTTGGCGAAGTACAGATCGTTGACCGCGAACGGGTTGTGGGTCTTGATCGCGTCCATTTGCTGCACGCCGCGGCCCGCTTGCGCGAGCGCGCGCTGCGCGGCCGGCACGGTCGACTCCGGCATGTAGGCGAGCGGCGCGCGCGCCAGCCCGAATCCGTGCAGCCGCACCGCGATGCGGCGATCGGTCGCCAGTTCGCGCGCGCGTTCGCGCGTGCAGACGATGAGTGCGGCGTTGCCATCGGCCGGATGTGTCTGACCGCCGTACGTGACGGTGCCGCCTTCCGCCACCGGCTTCAGCTTCGCCAGTCCTTCGGTCGTCGATTGCGACACGCCCTCGTCTGCCGCCAGCGTCCCGGCCGTCTTCCTGTACCCCGGCGCGGGCACCTCGAACGGCAGCGTGATGAAGCGCTTCAGGAACGCGCAGTCGTTGTCCAATGCTCGCCGGTATTGCTGCTCGCGCAGCAGCACCACCTCGTGCTGTTGCGCGGTGGCGAAGCCGTGCTTGGCCGCGACGTTCTCTGCGGTCTGCAGCATCGAGTGCGGGCCCAGCGGGTCGCAGCCGAAGTTGTCCATCACCCAGTCCTCGGCCGTACCGGTGCCGCCGGGGCCGCGCGGGTTGGGGTAATAAAGGTGCGGGCCGTTGGACACGCGGTCGCAGTTGACGACCAGCGCGGTCGTCGCCATGCCGACCTCGACCTCCTGCGTGGCCGCGAGCAACGTGCGCACGCCGGTGGCGCACGCCTGCATCAGCGTCGGCCCGCCGGCCTGCCTGGCGCCGACCATGCCCGTCAGCCAGGGCAGGCCGTAGAAGGCATGCTGCTGCGGCACCGAGAAGCCGAGCACACCGTAGTCGAACACGCGCGGATCGATCCTGCGCCGCGCCAGTTCATTGCGTGCCACGTGCGCGGCGAACTCGATCGAGTGCAGGTTGGCGAAGCTGCCTTGCCAGCGCGCGAACGGCGTGCTCCAGTAAGCGCCGTACGGAATTTCGGCTCTGTAGTTCATTTTTCTCTCCTCCTCCCGCCGCGCTGCGCTCAGCTTTCCGTCAGCCCCATCGCGTCGATGAAGGCGCGCTTGGCCTCGGTCAGCGTCGCGGTCATCGCCTCGACGGCGGCGTCGCCGTCGCCTTCGGCGAGCGCCGAGGCGACGCGGCGATAGCCCTTCAGCACGATCGCGCGCACCTGCGGCGTGCCGAGCGTCAGCGCGCGGATGTGCTGCAGGTGATCGGCGTACTGCTCGACGGCCCGCACCAGCCGGCGGTTCGGCACCAGCGCGAGCCACGCCGCGCGGAACCGCTGGTGCGCCTCGCTGAACGCTTCCGCGTCGCCGGCCTTGTGTGCGGCGGCGGCGGCCGCGAGCGCCGCTTCGAGCGGCGCTCGCGCGGCCTTGTCGGCGGCGAATGCCGCCACGCTGCGGATCGCGGCCGGCTCGATCAAGAAGCGCACCTCGTAGATGTCGTCCACGTCTCGCAGCGTCAGCTTCGGCACCACGAAGCTTCGGCCGTCGGAAACCAGCAGGCCCTCGCTCGCCAGCCGCGTCATCGCCTGCCGCACGGGAGTGCGCGACACGCCGAGCCGCTCCGCGAGCTGAACTTCCTGCAGCGGCTGGCCGTGCGGGATCTGGCCGCTTCGAAGCAGCGTGCGCAGCGAGTGATAGACCTGCTCGCCGAGAGCGAGCGGGCGTTCGACGGGTTTCAGCGCGATGTTCAAGGGAGCCGGTAGGAATCCGGAATTGCGTCGACAGGATGCGGGACGCTGTATACACTGAAAATGAGACAGATCAAACCCGGGGCCAATTGACTGGTGGCAAGCTTCCGCCGCCGCGGGTGGCCGGTTGGCGGGTTCGCGAACGCCGCGGGACAACGACAGGAAAGGGGAGACTCACATGATCAGGGCAGTCCGGTATTCGGTTGCGGCCGCGGCGGCGTTGCTGCTGGCGCTGCCGGCCGCGGCGCAGGAAGTGACACTGCGCGCGGTCGCGTTCATTCCGAAGACGCATCCGCTGATGGCGCAGACCCAGGTATGGGTCAACGAGATCAACGCGGCGCTGAAGGGCAAGCTGCACGTCAACTACGTCGGCGGGCCGGAGGTGATTCCGGGACTGCAGCAGGCCGACGCGGTCGGCAAGGGCGTGATCGACATCGCCTTCAACCCGACCGCCTACTACCAGAGCACGTTCCCGGAGGGCGGCGCGCTGATCCTGTCACGCAAGAGCGTGAGCGAGGAACGCGCGCCCGGCGGGCTGTACGACTTCATGGTCAAGCGCCACGAGCGGATCAACGTGCGCTACATCGGCCGCGCACTGTGGTCGCCGTTCTACCTGTGGACGTCGACCAGGGTGACGAACATCGACGGGCTGAAGGGGCAGAAGATGCGCACCTCGGCGCTGTACGACCGCTTCATGCAGGCGCTCGGCATCGTGCCGGTCACGATTCCCGAGAGCGAAACCTACACTGCGCTGGAAGGCGGCACGGTGAGCGGCTTCGGCTGGCCGATGGCGGGCCCGCGCGAGCGCGGCTGGATAAAGACGGCGAAGTACCTGATCGACCTGCCCTTCTATGCCAGCAACAACATCGTGATCATCATGAACCTCGACAAGTGGAAGGCGCTGCCCGCCGACGTGCGCCAGGAGATCGAGCGCGTGACTGCAGCGTTCGAGCCGAAGATGGTAGAGCACTACCAGAAGGCCGAGGCCGAGGAGTGGGCGCTGCTGGAGAAGGCCGGCGTGCAGAAGATCAGGTTTTCCGACGCCGAGAACAAGCGCTACGTCGACACCGCGTACAAGGTCGAATGGGACAACCTCGCGACCAAGGTGCCGGACATTGTTGGCGAGCTGAGGAGGCTGACCGGGAACTGAGCGATGCGAGTTGACCCTCACCCCGGGCCCCGAGCCGGGCGCTTGCAGGCGCCCGTCGCTTCGGCGGCGCGAAGCATCCGCTTCGCGAAACCCCGCCTCCGCCCCACTAATGTGGGAGAGGGAGTGTTCCCTCTCCCCGATCACGGGGAGAGGGTTAGGGTGAGGGAGGCCTTGCTTCTCGACTTGTAATGGCGTCCCTAGACCGCTGGCTGACACGCGTCGAGAACGTGCTCGCCGGGCTTGGCATTTTCGTGCTGATCCTGATCATCGGCGCCGTGTGCACCGAGATCGTGCTGCGCACGTTCTTCGCGCGCCCGCAGGTGTGGGTGGTCGAGTTTAGCGAATACGGCCTGCTGTACGTGACCTTCTTCGGCAGCGCGTGGCTGATGCGGCAGGACGGTCACGTGCGCGTGGACCTGCTGACCAATGCGCTGAACCCCGCATGGAAGCGCCGGCTCGCGCTCGTAAGCGAGGCGATCGGCTGCGTCGTATCCGTCGTGCTGACGGTGTTCGGCGTGCTCGTCACGCTCGATGCGCACCGGCGCGGGCTGTTCAAGCCGACGATCCTGGAGTTTCCCACCTGGATCGTGCTGCTGGTGATTCCGCTCGGCTCGACGCTGCTGGCGCTGCGCTTCCTGCAGCGCTTCGTCGCGCTGTGGCAGCGCACGCTCGTGCCCAGGTGACGCGTGGACTGGGCGACCACGCTGGCGATCATCTTCGGCGCGCTGCTGACGCTGATGGCGATCGGCGTGCCGATCGCGTTCGCGTTCCTCGCCGTCAATGTCGTCGGGGCATATTTCTACTGGAACGGCGCCGTCGGCCTCGGGCAGCTCGTGATGTCGGTGTACGACTCGGTCACGACCTTCGCGCTGCTGCCGGTGCCGCTGTTCGTGCTGATGGGCGAACTGATGTTCCGCTCCGGCATCGCGGGGCGGCTGATGGACGTGCTCGACTCGTGGATCGGCCGCCTGCCGGGGCGGCTCGCCGTGATGGCGGTCGGCGGCGGCACGCTATTCGCCACGCTGACGGGCTCCGCGATGGCGGGCGCGGCGATGCTGGCGTCGCTGCTGGTACCCGAGATGGAGAAGCGCGGTTATCACCGCTCGATGTCGCTCGGACCGATCCTGGGGTCGGGCGGGCTGGCGATCCTGATTCCGCCTTCCGCGCTGGCGGTACTGCTGGCGGCAATCGCCAATCTGTCGGTCGGCGATTTCCTGGTCGTGATCATCGTGCCCGGAATCCTGACGGCGATCGCCTTCATCGCCTACATCGTGATCCGCTGCCGGATCACGCCATCGCTCGCGCCGGCGTACGACCTGCCGAAGGTGCCGCTGGCGCGGCGACTGCGCAACACGCTGCTGTACGGGCTGCCGCTGGTCGTCGTGGTGTTCCTCGTCGTCGGCCTGATGTTCCTGGGCGTGGCCACCGCGACCGAATCGGCCGCGGCCGGCGCGCTGGGCTGCTTCGTGCTCGCATGGGCATACCGCGGACTGAACCGCAGGATGCTGATCGAATCACTGAAGGCCACGCTCGGCGTCACGGTGATGATGCTGATGATCATCACCGGCTCGACCGCGTTCTCGCAGATCCTCGCGTTCACCGGCGCCTCCGGCGGCCTGGTCGAGATGGCGACCTCGTTGCCGCTGCCGCCGATCTGGCTGGTGGTCGCGATGCAGGCAGTGCTGATGGTGATGGGCTGCTTCATGGAGCCGCTGTCCATCATGATGCTGACGATTCCGATCTTCTTCCCGATCGTCAAGGCGCTCGGCCTGTCGCCGCTGTGGTTCGGCGCGATCATGCTGCTGAACATGGAGATGGCGACCATCACGCCACCGTTCGGGCTGGTGCTGTTCGTCGTCAAGGGCGTGGCGCCCGCGGGCACCACGCTGACGCACGTGTACCGCGCCGCGCTGCCTTTCATCGTCTGCGAGACCGCGGTGATGGGCGTGCTGATCGCCTTCCCATGGCTGATCACGGCCGTGCCGGGGATGATTTCGAAGTAGCCGAGTACCGATGCGGACCGCCTCTCACCCGGCCGCCTTGCGGCCACCTTCTCCCGGCGGGAGAAGGTTTGAATCCCCTCTCCCTCCGGGAGAGGGGTAGGGGTGAGGGCCATGTCGTTCACGTGGTTCGCCCATTTCGAGCGCAACGACGCTGAGCTCGGTGACGGCGACCGCCGCGCGCTGCTCGATCTCCTGCGCCGCGTGCCGGATCTCGCCGAGGCGCGCGTGTACACGCCGGCGCAGGTCGCCGCGCCGTTCAAGGACGGTCCGGGGCCGATGCTCACGCTGCAGCTCTACTTCGCGACACTGCCTGCACTCGAAGCGGCACTCGCCGACGTGCGCGACATCGCAGAGCTGCCGGGTCTGAGCGGGGCAAGCATCACGCACCAGGCGATGTGCGCGCGTTCCTTCCCGGTGCCGGACCCGGTGATGAAGACGGTGACGCCGTGCACCTTCCTGGTCCACTATCCGGGCCCGGCACGGGACGTCAACGCCTGGCTGCGCCATTACATCGCGCATCACACCCCGCTGCTGGCGAAGTTCCCGGGTGTGCGCGACGTCGAGGTCTGCACGCGCGTCGACTGGTGCGACGCGCTGCCGTGGCGTCGGGTCGATCACATGCAGCGCAACCGCGTCGTGTTCGACAGCGCCGAGGCGCTCGCGGCCGCGCTTGCCTCGCCGGTGCTCGAAGAGCTGCGCGCCGATTCACGCTGCCTGCCGCCTTTCACCGGCGGCAGCCGGCATTACGCGATGCACACGACGGTCTTCGCTGCCGCATGAATGCCCGCACGCTCAGGCTCGCGGTCGATGTCGGCGGCACGTTCACCGACGTCATGCTCGTCGACTCCGCCACCGGCCGGCTGGTGTCGGCCAAGGTGCCGACCACGCCGCGCGATCGCGCGCTCGGCATCCTCGACGGCATCGCCGCCGCGCTCGACATGGCCGGCGCGCGCGCCGCGCAGGTGAGCGAAGTCGTGCACGGCTCGACCACCGGTACCAACGCGCTGATCGAGCGCACGGGTGCCAAGGTCGGGCTGCTGACGACCGATGGCTTCCGCGACGTGCTCGAGATCGGCCGCATCATGCGGCCCGACGCCGGGCTGTACGACTTCTCGGTCGATCTGCCGTTGCCGCTCGTGCCGCGCTACCTGCGCTGCGAGGCGCGCGAGCGGCTCGACGCGCAGGGCCGCGTGCTGGTTCCGCTCGACGAGGCGTCGGTGCGCGCTGCCGCCGAGCACTTCGCGCGCGAGCGCGTCGAGGCGATCGCAGTCTGCTTCCTGTTCGCGTTCCTCGATCCGGCGCACGAGGAAGCGGCCGCGCGCTTCCTCGGCGAGCGCCTGCCCGGCGTGCCGATCAGCCTGTCGTCGCGCGTGTGTCCGGAGATCCGCGAATACGAGCGCAGCTCGACCACGGTGATCAACGCGTACCTGACGCCGGTGATGGCCACCTATCTCGACTCGCTGCAGCGGCGGCTGCACGAAAGGCTTGGCCCGGCGCGGCTGTCGGTAATCCAGGCCAACGGCGGCTCGACGTCGGTGGCTGCGGCGCGCCGGCGCGCGGTGACCACGGTGAACTCAGGCCCCGCCGGCGGCGTCGTGGCGGCGGCGTACTACGGTCGCCGCCATGCGCGCGACCGCATCGTGTCGGTCGACATGGGCGGCACGTCGTTCGACATCGGACTGGTCGAGAACGGTGCGTGCGCGACCACCACCGAGGGCAGCTTCCAGAATCTTCCGGTGCGTGTGCCGATCATCGACCTGCACGTCATCGGCGCGGGCGGCGGTTCGATCGCGTGGCGCGACGCCGGCGGCGCATTGCAGGTCGGCCCGCGCTCGGCCGGCGCGGAGCCGGGCCCCGCCTGCTACGGGCGCGGAGGCACCGCGCCGACCGTGACCGATGCCAACCTCGTGCTCGGGCGCCTGAGCGCGGACTACTTCCACGGCGGCCGCATGCGACTCGACATCGAGGCGGCCAAACGGGCGGTCGGTGCGCTGGCCGCCGAGATGGCGATGGGGCTGGAGGAGACCGCGCTCGGCATCGTGCGCGTGGTCAACGCGAACATGGTCAAGGGCATCGCCGCGGTGACGATCCTGCGCGGCATCGACGTGCGCGATTTCTCGCTGCTGTCGTTCGGCGGCGCCGGCGGCGTGCATGCGGTCGACCTCGCGCAGGCGTTGTCGATGCGCGAGGCGATCGTGCCGCCGCTGCCGGGAACGTTCTCCGCGGTCGGACTGCTGGTCACCGACACGCGGCTCGACTTCGTCACCGCGCTCGGCGGCATGCGCGCGGATCGGGCCGATCTCGGTGCGCTCGAAGCCGCGTTCCAGGCGATGGAGCGGCAGGCTGCGACCGAACTCGCGGAGCAGGGCTTCGAGGCGAAGTCGCGCAGCCTGATCCGCCATGCAGACCTGAAGGTCGCGGGGCAGACCTACGAGCTGTCGCTGGCGCTGCCGAACGTTGGACCGTTCGACTCGGCTGGGCTGCGTGCGCTGCTGGATGCCTTCGCGCGCCTGTACCGCGAGCGCTACGCGTTCTTCTTCGACGGCGAGCCGATCGAGATCGTCAACCTGCGCATTGCCGCGCTCGGCCACAACGCGCCGATCGAACTGCCGCGCCATGAGCGCGCGGGCCCCGATCCGGCGGCGGCGCTCAAGGCGATGCGGCCGGTGTACTTCGAGTCGATCGGCTTCACACCGACGGCGGTGTACGAACGCGACCGGCTGCGCCCCGGGATGGTCGTCGCCGGCCCGGCGCTGATCGAGGAGCAGACCTCGTCGACGCTGGTGCCGCCCGGTGCGCGCGCCGAGGTGCTCGACGACCTGGGCCTCGCAATGCCGATCGAACCGGAACGGACATGACCGACGTCATCACGATGCAGGTGATCCGCTACGGCCTGGAGCAGGTGGCGGACGAGATGGGCAACACGCTGGTGCGCACCGGACGCTCGACGATCATCACCGAGATCAAGGACATCTCGTGCGTGGTCACCGACGCGCGCGGGCAGACGGTGGCGCAGGCGCACCACAACCCGAGCCTGCTGGCCGGCTTCGAGATCACGATGCGCGAGCTGGTGGCTGCGTATCGGCCCGAGCGGCTCGCGCCGGGCGACGTGATCATCACCAACGACCCGTATCGCGGCGGCCAGCACATCATGGACCTGTACGCGATCGCGCCGGCCTTCCACGAAGGGAAACTCATCGGCTTCGTCGGCAACATCACGCACCACTCCGATCTCGGCGGCGTCGCGGCGGGCGGCGTGGCCGGCGGTGTGCGCGAGATCTACCTCGAAGGGCTGCGGTTGCCGATGGTGAAGCTCTACAAGGCGGGCCGCGAGGACGAGGAGATCGTCGGCATCATCAGCAACCAGATCCGCGTGCCCGACAAGACGCTGGGCGACATCCGCGCGCAGGTCGCATCGCTGATGGTCGGCACCGAGCGGCTTGGCCGCCTGTTCCGCCGCTACGGCGAAGCGACGATGCAGAGCGCCTGCGCGGAACTGCTCGACTATTCCGAGCGGCGGATGCGGCATGGGCTCGCCGCGCTGCCCGCGGGCACGTACGAGGCCGAGGACTTCATCGACGACGACGGCGTGAACGATGCGCCGATCCGCATCCACGTCAAGCTCACCATCGGCGGCGGCGAAGTCATCGTGGATCTCACGGGCAGCGATCCGCAGGCCGAGGGCAACACCAACTCGACGCTCGCCAACACGCACGCCGCCGCCTACTACGTGATGATCGCGGTCGTCGATCCGGGCATCCCGCCCAACTCCGGCTGCTACCGGCCGATCAAGGTGCTGACGCGCCAGGGCAGCATCGTCGATCCGCTGCCGCCGGGCGCGGTCGCGGCGCGCACCAATGCGTCGCAGAAGATCGTCGAGGCGATGCTGCGAGCGCTTGCGCCCGCGGTGCCGGACCGCGTGACCGCGGGATCGCACGGGCAGATCAGTACCTGCGGTTTCGGCGGCCGGCATCCGGACAGCGGCGCGCCGTTCATCTACACCGACATCCAGGGCGGCGGCTCGGGCGCGCGGCCGTACCGCGATGGGCGCGACGGCCAGGACAGCCACCTGCCGCGCTTCATGAATACGCCGGTCGAAGTGCTCGAGCGGCAGTTCCCGGTGCGCATCGAGCGCTACGAATTCATCCGTGATTCGGGCGGCCCGGGAACGTACCGCGGCGGACTCGCGCTGCGCCGTGACGTGCGGCTGCTGGCCGATCGGGTGAGCTTCGCGCGCTACGGCGATCGCCACAAGTTCGCGCCGCAGGGGTTGTTCGGTGGCCTGCCGGGCGCGCGCGGCGCGTTCGTGCTCAACCCGGGAACTCCGAACGAGCGCGTGCTGGCGTCGAAGGGGCTCGATACGCTGAGCGCCGGCGATCTGGTCAGCATCCGCCTGCCGGGCGCCGGCGGCTATGGCGAGCCGCGCCGGCGCGACCGCGCGCGGGTGTGCGACGACCTGCGCGACGGCAAGGTGAGCCGCGAGTCGGCCGTGAGAGACTACGGCCTCGACGAAAGCGAGCTTTGAAAGTGCTGCGTTATCACACGATCCCCGTCACGCCGTTTGCGCAGAACTGCTCGATCGTGTGGTGCGACCAGACGTTGTCCGGTGCGGTAATCGATCCGGGCGGCGAGATCGATCGCATCCGCGCCGCCGCCGGCCGCCTCGGCGTGCGGCTCGAGCAGATTCTGCTGACGCATGCGCACATCGATCATGCCGGCGGCGCCGGCGCTCTGGCGCGCGAATCGGGATTGCCGATCGTCGGCCCGCATCCCGGCGACCAGTTCTGGATCGAAGCGCTGGCACAGCAGTCGCAGATGTTCGGCTTGCCGGGCGCGGAGACTTTTGCGCCGAGCCGCTGGCTGGCCGACGGCGACAGCGTGCGCGTCGGCAATGGTGAACTCGTGGTGCGCCACTGCCCGGGCCACACGCCGGGACACGTGGTGTTTCACAACGCCGAGGCGCAACGCGCGTTCGTCGGCGACGTGCTGTTCGCGGGTTCCATCGGCCGCACCGATCTTCCCGGCGGCGACTACGACACCCTGATCGCCAGCATCGTCGAGCGCTTGTGGCCGCTGGGCGACGACACGGTGTTCATCCCCGGCCACGGACCCGAGAGCACGTTCGGGCGCGAGCGCAGCAGCAATCCGTTCGTGGGCGGGACCTGAACCGGCCGCGACCTGTGCCGGCGCCGGGGAGTTGATTACGGCGCATTACGGCATCCCGCGCAATTGCGGTCCGCGGCGTAATATGGCGTAATGACCGAGCTCCTGTACCAGAGCTGGTACTTCCAGCGGCCGGCACTCGCGCAGCGCATCCTCACGCTGCTGCTGGACGGCCCCGGCGATCCGGTCGCGCTGGTCGGCGCGCGCCGCATCGGCAAGACGTCTCACCTGCTGTTCGAGGTGATGCCGGCGGCGCGGAACAAGGGACTGCTGCCGGTCTACATCGACGTGTTCCAGCATCGGGCCGATCCGCTGGCGGCGATCAACTACGCGCTGCAGGAGTCGATCGACGATGTGGAAGTCCCGCGCACGAAGACGGGCCGCCGCCTCGGCACGGTCGTCAAGCGGATCGGCGCCGCGAGCTTCTCGCTCGATCTCGGCGCCGAACCGGCGCGCCGGCGGCCGGCCGATCCGCTGCTGCTGGTCGACTGGCTGCTGAAGGCGCTGGTGCGGGCAGCGAAGAAGCCGGTGCTGCTGATCGTCGACGAGGTGCAGGAGCTGGCCACCGTCGCCAACGGCGAGAACATCGTATCGGCACTGCGCTCGGCGATCACCCGGAACCGCGACAGCGTGCGCGTGATATTCACCGGCTCGTCGCAGGAGAAGCTGCTGGCGTTGTTCGCGCGCTCGCGCGCCGCGCTGTACGAGGGCGCCAGCACGATGCCTTTCCCGCATCTCGGCGGCGACTTCATCGCGTTCGTCGCGCAGCGCTGCCGCGAGCGTTTCCGCAAACGCGTTGCGGTCGATGAACTGGCGGCGGCCTTCGCTCGCCTGCATCGCCAGCCGCGCGCGCTGATCGACCTGGTGCTCGTGTACGCAGCCGGCGACCGGGAATCGCTGCTCGCCGTGCTCGACGCGCGCGTGCAGGCGCAACTGACGGGCGCCGACTACCGTGCGCAGTGGGCCGCGCTGACGCCGCTGCAGCAACGCGTCTGCGTGCGGATCGTGCGCGGCGACGACGTCACGTCGAGCGCGGCGCGGCGCGAGTACGCGCAAGGGACCGACAAACCCGAGATCGCGCCGGGAACGGTGAGCGACGCGCTGCGCACGCTGGTCGAATCGCACGTGCTGAACAAGCCGTCGGGCACGCGCGGCGATTACCGCATCGACGACCCGCTGTTCGCCGAATGGTTGCGGCGCGAAGACGAAAGCCTCGCCGCGCGCAAGCCGCGCTGAGGCCAGGCGTCAGCCGTGCAGCGCCTCGTACTTCGCCAGCAGCTCGTCCTTCGATTCCTGGAAGTCCGGGTTCGGCACGATGCAGTCGGCCGGGCACACCAGCATGCACTGCGGCTCGTCCTCGGCGCCGACGCATTCGGTGCATTTGAGCGGATCGATCACGTAGATCGGGTCGCCGACCGCGATCGCCTCGTTGGGGCAGGGTGGTTTGCACGCGTCGCAGGCGGTGCAGTCCTGGGTGATCATCAATGCCATTGCAGTGCTCCTGTCATGCGGCGGCGCGGCCTTGCAGCTCCGCCAGCTTCTCGTGCCGGAAGGCGCCCCACAGCGCCGCGCCGATAGCGCCGGCGTAGATCGAGTCGGGGTGGCTGACGGCCTTCACGTTGACCTTCTCGTTGACCATCTCCTCCTGGATCGCGGCGAGCAGGCCGGTGTCGAGCGCCAGCCCGCCGGTCAAGAGCGCCGTGCCGGTCTTGATGCCGGTGACCTTCAAGAGCTTCACGATGCGCGAGGCCATCGACAGATGGATGCCTTTCAGGATATCGGGCGTGGCGATGCCGCGGCTGACCATGTTGATCACGTCGGTCTCCGCCAGCACCGCGCAGATGGAACTCACCTTCTCCGGATCCTTCGACTGCTGCGACAGCGGACCGATCTCCTCGACCGCCACGCCGAGGTAGCGCGCGATGTTCTCCAGGAACTGCCCCGAGCCCGATGCGCACTGGCTGGTCATCTTGTAGGAGAGCACCTTGCCGCGCTCGTCGACGTAGATCGCGCGGCCGTTGAGGGCGCCGACGTCCACCACTGCGCTGATGCCGGGCAGCAGGAACACGCCGCCGCGTGCGTGCGTGGTCATCGAGTAGAAGTGCCCGGTGGCGAACTTGACGTTCTCGCCCTCGCCGGTGGTGGCGATGTAGTCGATGTCGTTCGCCGCGAGCCCGCTGTCCGCGAGAACGGCGTCGAATCCTTCCTTCGCCAGCGTCAGCGGGTCGCGTCGGCGGATGCGTTCGCAGCGCTTGGCGAGCCATTGCTGCTTGCCGCCGTCGACGCGAAACAGCACGCTCTTGACGGCGCCGGAGCCGATGTCGATGCCGATGGTGGTGGTCATGCCCGCTCTCCGCGGCTGGGTGAAAGGGTTTTGCACCACAGAGGCAAAGAGGCAGGGAGCAAGACAGAAACGCTCCTCGCGCTTTCCTCTGTGTCTCTGTGCCTCTGTGGTTGATTCGATCTCTCGTTCATGCTCTGGCCTCCGCCGTCTTGCCTTCCTCGACCACCGCGCGCCACGCGAAGG
>JAKORH010000398.1 GCA_029777935.1 Pseudomonadota bacterium | reverse complement strand
GCCGTTCGGCCAGATCCTGAAGGCGATCCGCGAGAACGAGCCGCGCGCGATCTCGCTCGGCTATGACGTCGACAGGTACAAGCTGCTGGCGTTCGTGCTGTCGGCCGGCATCACCGGGCTGGCGGGCGCGACCAAGGCGATCGTGTTCCAGCTCGCCTCGCTGACCGACGTGCACTGGTCGATGTCGGGCGAAGTGGTGCTGATGACGCTGCTCGGCGGGCTGGGCACGGTGTTCGGTCCGGTCGTCGGCGCGGCCATCACGGTCTCGATGGAAAACTACTTCGCCGAGATGCTCGGCGCCTGGGTCACCGTCGTGCAGGGCGCGATCTTCGTGGTGTGCGTGCTGGCCTTCCGCCGCGGCGTGATCGGCGAAATCGCCAACTGGCTGCGCAAGCCGCTGTGAGCCCGACGATTTCGTCCATCATTCGACCACCGTCTGCGACTGCTCGCGCAGGTACTGCGGCAGGTAGTAGAAGCTGCCGATCGCCTTGCCGGTGGTGCCGCTCGCTTTCCAGCCGCCGAACGGCTGATAGCCCGGCCACGCGCCGGTGGTCGCGCCCTGCGGGCGATTGACGTAGGTGACTCCGGCCTCGATGCGGTCGAGAAACGCCGGAATCTCGCTGTCGGCGCCGTAGAAGCCCGCGGTCAATCCGTACTCCGACTGGTTGGCCAGAGCGATCGCCTCGTCGATCGAATCGACTTCGGCCACCAGCACCAGCGGGATGAATTTCTCCTCGCGCCACAGCCGGTAGTCGCGCGGCGCGCTGCCGATCGTGGGCGCGACGAACCAGCCGCGCGCGAGATCGCCGTCCTTCAGCAGCTCGGCGCCCGCGAACACCTCGCCGTGCTGCCGCAACTGCTGCGCGCACTTTTCGTAGCGCGCGTACGCCGCGGCGTTGATCACCGGGCCCATCCAGTTCTCTCGCCGCGTCGGGTCGCCGATCCCGAGCGCGCGCGTCTTCTCGACCAGCCTCTCGCGCAGCGCGGGGGCGAGGACGCGTTCCACGTACACGCGCGAGCAGGCCGAGCACTTCTGCCCCTGCAGCCCGAACGCCGAACGCACGATGCCGAGCGCGGCACGCTCCAGATCCGCATGGCGGCTGACGATCACGGCGTTCTTGCCCCCCATCTCGGCGATGCACGGACGCGGCCACGGCCGCTGTGCGAACGAGCGCATGATCGACATGCCGACTTCATACGAGCCGGTGAAGGTGACGCCGGCCACGTCTTCGTGAGCGATCAGCGCGTTGCCGAGTTCATTGCCGGCGCCGGTGACGAAGTTGACCGCGCCGTCGGGCAGCCCCGCGTCGCGCAGCGCCTCGAGCAGCAGCCAGCCCGAGAGCGAGGTGTCGCTCGCGACCTTGAACACGACCGTGTTGCCCGCGACCAGCGCGGCGCCGATCGGCCCGCCCGCCAGCGCGAACGGAAAGTTGAATGGCGCGATCACGACCCACGTGCCGTAGGGCTTCAGCATCGTGCGGTTGCGGCTCGTGTAGCCGGCGAGCGGATCGTTCGGCAGGTCGCGCACGAAGCCGCCGTTGGCCTCCATCTGGTCGCAGTACCACGCGATCAGATCCGCCGTCTCCTGAACTTCGCCGAGCGACTCCATGCGGTTCTTGCCGACTTCGAGCGCCACCGACGCGCCGATGTCGTACACACGCTCCTCGATCAGCGCCGCCGCGCGCCGAAGCAGCCGCACGCGCTCCTGCCACGGCCGCGCCGCCCAGCCCGGAAACGCCGCACGCGCGGCGGCGAGAGCCGCATCCCCATGCTTCGCCGTGCCGGACTGGAAACGTCCGATCAGCCACTCACGATCGATCGGCGAGCGCACCTCGAACGTCGCATCGGCCACCCGCGCACGGCCGCCGATCCACATCGGGTAGTCGCGGCCGAGATTCGTGCGCACGCGCGCCAGCGCCGCCTCGAACCGCTGGTGCAGGGCCGGCGGCGGATCGAACATCGTCGAATAGGTCAGCTTGAAGTCACGGCTATCGGTCATGGCTGCCTCGTGATGGCTGACTTGTGCGGTGACCGGTGATCGTAGCGCCCTCGCGGCCATCAGCGGGTCCGAAATCAGCGGTTCAGAATCTGGAGGAAAATGGCGATCGGCGGCGCGTCGGTCGACGCGCCGACAGCACGGTTTCTTCAGGAGGTCACACCATGAGCGACTCCATCGTCATCGTCTCCGCTGCCCGCACGCCGATCGGCGGCATGCTCGGTGACTTTTCTTCCCTTCAGGCGTATCAGCTCGGATCCGTCGCGATCAAGGCCGCCGTCGAACGCGCCAACGTCAGCCGCGACGCGATCGACGAAGTGCTGTTCGGCTGCTGCCTGATGGCGGGCCAGGGACAGGCGCCGGCGCGCCAGGCCACGCTGCTCGCCGGATTGCCGCCCTCGGCCGGCGCGGTCACGCTGTCCAAGATGTGCGGCTCGGGCATGCGCACCATGATGTTCGCGCACGACATGCTGCTGGCCGGTTCGGCCAACGTGCTGGTCACCGGCGGCATGGAGAGCATGACCAACGCGCCGCACCTGCTGGTCGGCGCGCGCAAGGGCTACCGCTACGGCGCCGTCACGACGTTCGACCACATGGCGCTCGACGGGCTGGAAGACGCCTACGAGCGCGGCAAGGCGATGGGCGTGTTCGCCGAGCAGTGCGTGGCCAAGTACCAGTTCACGCGGCAGGCGCAGGACGAGTTCGCGATCGCCTCGACCCAGCGCGCGATGAAAGCCAATACCGACGGCAGCTTCGCGTGGGAGATCACTCCCGTGATGGTCCCCGGCAAGGGCGGCGAAGTGAAGATCGACAAGGACGAGCAGCCGTTCAAGGCCAAGCTCGACAAGATCCCGGGGCTGAAGCCCGCGTTCAAGAAGGACGGCACGATCACCGCGGCCAATGCCTCGTCGATCTCCGACGGCGCGGCAGCGCTGGTGATGATGCGGCAGTCGACCGCCGACAAGATGGGCTGCAAGCCGATCGCGCGCGTGCTGGCGCACTCGGTCCACGCGCAGGCGCCCGAATGGTTCACCACCGCGCCGGTCGGCGCGATCGACAAGGTGCTGAAGAAGACCGGCTGGAAGTCGGAGCAGGTCGACCTGTGGGAAGTCAACGAGGCGTTCGCCGCGGTGACCATGGCCGCGATGAAGGAGCACAAGATTCCGCACGAGAAGGTCAACATCCACGGCGGCGCCTGCGCGCTGGGCCATCCGATCGGAGCCAGCGGCGCGCGCATCGTGGTCACGCTGCTCGGCGCGCTGAAGAAGACCGGCGGCAAGCGTGGCATCGCCGCACTGTGCATCGGCGGCGGCGAAGCCACCGCGCTGGCGCTGGAGATGATGTAAGCGCGGCCCCGTCGCCCGGGCGCAGAGCCTGCCCCCGAGTGCTTGAATCGGGGGCCGGGGCCCAATTTGCGAGCGATGAAATTGGGCCCCGGCCTCCGCCGGTGCGACGCCTCGCGCCTCGCGCCTCGCGCCTCGCTCCTCGATCCTCGATCCTAAATGTCCACCGTCCTCGTCATCGGCGCCTCGCGCGGCATCGGCTTCGAGTTCGCGCGCCAGTACGCCGATGACGGCGCGCGCGTGCTCGCCACGCATCGCAATCCGGACGATGCCGGCAAGCTGCGCACCCTCGGCGCCAAGACGATCGAACTGGACGTAACCGACGAGACCGGCATCGCGGCGCTGGCCTGGCACCTGGACGGCGAGCCGGTCGATCTGGCGATCATCAACGCCGGCGTGTCGATCCGGCCGCGCACCGAGGGACTGGTCGCGCCGACCGCGAGCGACTTCGACCTCATGATGCACACCAACGTGCGCGCGCCGATGCAACTCATACCGATCCTGGCGCCGTCGCTGACGCAGGCGAAGGGCAAGCTCGCGGTTCTGTCGAGCCGGATGGGCTCGACGGCACTGATGACCGCCACCGGAAGCTGGCTGTATCGCGCCAGCAAGGCGGCGTTGAACAACGTGCTGAAGGCGGCGTCGATCGAGCTCGGCCCGCACGGCGTCCTGTGCATGGCGTTCCACCCCGGCTGGGTCCGCACCGACATGGGCGGATCCTCGGCCGAGATCGAAGTCCGCGACAGCGTGGCCGGCATGCGCCGCGTGATCGCGGCCGCCAACGCCTCGCACAACGGTAAGTTCCTCAACTACACGGGCGAGCAGTTGTCCTGGTGACATGGAACGCAAACAGATCTCCTCCGGATCGTCGTTCGAGGCCGTCGCCGGCTACAGCCGCGCGGTGATCGAGGGTGACTACGTGCACGTGTCGGGCACGACCGGCTTCGACTACGCGGCCATGACCATCGATCCCGATCCGGTCGCGCAGTGCCGGCAGTGTTTCCGCAACATCGCGGCGGCGCTGGGCGAGGCCGGCTGCACGCTCGACGACGTCGTGCGCGTGCACTACTACCTGAGCGACGCAAAACTCTTCGACCGGCTGGCGCCGATCTTCGGCGAGGTGTTCTCCAAAGCCCGCCCCGCCGCCACCGCCCTCGTGTGCGGGCTGATCGATCCGCGGATGGCGCTCGAAATCGAAGTCACCGCGTGCCGGCGGCGCTGATTCGCGCGACAATCTGGCTCCTTCTCCCGCATCAGCGGGAGAAGGCGGGGGATGAGGGCCGACTTGTCGCGTCAGTTCTCACCAATTGCGAGCGCCGCTGACCCTCACCCCGACCCTCTCCCACTGATGTGGGAGAGGGAGCAACCAGACGAGGAGGCCCGCCGCGTGAAGCAAATATCGCCGCCGCTGATCGCCGCCCTCCTGTTCGCGGTCTGCGGCGGCATCGCGGCCGCGAGCTTGCAGTTCACGCTGCGCAAATTCGCGGTGGAAAGCGGCGTCAACGCGTGGGTGTTCGTGACCGTGCCGGGGCTGTTCGCGGCGCTGTTCGCACTGATCGTCTACCAGGGCGCGGAGCGGCGCATCGAGCGCGTCGGCCAGTCGCTGACGCGCGGGCTGCTGGTGGCGCTGCTGTCGTGGTTCGCGTTCTCGGCGCTTGCCACCGCGGTGTGGTTTCCGGTCGAGGACTTCTTCAGCTGGCTGTCGACCGTGCTGCTGCTCACCGGATTCGTCGGCGGCGGTCCGATGCTGCTGGCGGCGCTCGTCGCCAGCGCGATTTTCGGCTGGCTGATCCTGCGGCGCGGCCGCGCCTGGGTACTGAAGACCTGACAGCGATGCTGAAGGAAGAACACCGCCTGCTGCGCGACAGCCTGCGCGAATTCGCGCAGACGCGGCTGGCGCCGTTTGCGGCGCAGTGGGACCGCGAGCACGCGTTTCCGAAGGAGGCGCTGAAGGAACTCGCCGCGCTCGGCGTGTTCGGCATCGCGGTGCCGGAGGCATACGGCGGCGCCGGCATGGACTACACCGCGCTCGCGGTCGCGCTGGAGGAGATCGCCGCCGGCGACGGCGGCATCTCCACGATCATCAGCGTCAACAACTGCCCGGTGTGCGCGATCCTGATGGGCTTCGCGAGCGAGGAGCAGAAGCAGCGGTTTCTGAAACCTCTGGCCAGCGGTGCAGCACTCGGAGCGTTCTGCCTGACCGAGCCGCACGTCGGCAGCAACGCCGCGGCGCTGCGAACGACCGCCACGCGCGACGGCGATGACTACGTGCTCAATGGCGTCAAGCAGTTCATCACCAGCGGCAAGCACGCCGACTACGCGATGGTGATCGCGGTGACGAACAAGGCTGCCGGCAAGCGCGGCATGGGCATGTTCGTCGTGCCGACGGACACACCCGGCTACGTGGTCGCGCGGCTGGAAGAAAAGACCGGACAGCATTCGTCGGACACCGCGCAGATCGTGTTCGAGAACTGCCGCGTGCCGGCCGCGAACCTGATCGGCGAGGACGGCGACGGCTACAGGATCGCGCTGTCCGCGCTCGAAGGCGGCCGCATCGGCATCGCCGCGCAATCGGTCGGCATGGCGCGCGCGGCCTTCGAGGCGGCGCTCAACTACGCGAAAGAGCGCACCGCGTTCGGCCAGCCGATCTTCGAGCACCAGGCGGTGAACTTCCGGCTCGCCGATATGGCTACGCAGATCGAAGCGGCGCGGCAACTGGTGCTCAACGCCGCGCATCTGAAGGACACGGGCGTGCCGTGCCTGAAGGAAGCGGCGATGGCGAAGCTGTTCGCCTCGGAGATGGCGGAGCGCGTGTGTTCGGATGCGATCCAGATCCACGGCGGCTACGGCTACGTGACGGATTTCCCGGTCGAGCGAATCTGGCGCGACGTGCGCGTGTGCCAGATCTACGAAGGCACGAGCGATATTCAGCGGATCATCATCGGAAGGGCATTGGCGTGAAATCCCCGCCAAATCCCCCCAACCCCCCTTTAGAAAAGGGGGGCGATTCAAACCCCCCTTTAGAAAAGGGGGGCAGGGGGGATTTGAAGAACTGGGGCAACGGGGGATTTAAGGGCCAACGCTATCACAGCGACCTGAAACCTCTTGCGCGCACGCTCCGCTCCAACCTGACCGACGCCGAGCGCACGCTATGGCAGCGCCTGCGCGGCAAGCAGATCGAAGGAATCCAGTTCTATCGCCAGAAGCCGCTCGGCGAATTCATCGTCGATTTCTACGCGCCCGCGGCGCGACTGGTTATCGAAGTCGATGGCGGGCAGCATGTCGAGGCGGCTGCAGTGGGACGCGATGCGATACGCGACCGAAGGCTGAATGACCTTGGGTTGCTTGTGCTGCGGTTCGACAATCGGCAGGTGCTGGCGGAGTTGGAAGCGGTGTTGCAGAGGGTGCATGAGATCGTGGCGGAGCGCAGGAAAATCCCCCCAACCCCCCTTTGAAAAAGGGGGGCTGATTCAAACCCCCCTTTGGAAAAGGGGGGCAGGGGGGATTTGAAAGAGCGGGTGAGGAGTGAGCGTGGCTGATTCGACACAACGTTTCTCCGATCGCACCGACGCGTACGTGGCGGCGCGGCCGCACTATCCGGCGGCGCTGGCCACGCTGCTGGCGCGCGAGCTGGGATTGGCGGCGGATGCGCAGGTCGCCGACATCGGTAGCGGCACCGGGATCTCGTGCGAGCCGTTCCTGGCCGCCGGATTCACGGTGCTCGGCGTGGAGCCGAACGACGCGATGCGCGCCGCCGCGGAGCGCGAGTTCGCGCGCGAGCCGAGCTTCCGCAGTGTCAACGGCGCCGCCGAGGCGACCACGCTCGCGCCGGCATCGGTCGACCTCGCGACCGCGGGGCAGGCGTTCCACTGGTTCGATCACGCGCGCTTCCGCGCCGAACTGCTGCGGATACTCAAGCCGGCTGGCGCGCTCGCGCTGTTCTGGAATTCCCGCCGGCACGACGCCTCGGACTTCATGCGCGGGTACAACGACGTGCTGATGCAGTACTCTGCCGAGTACCGCGCGAAGTGGAAGGGCGACGACGTGGGCGCCAAGCACGCGCCGGCGATGGAAATCGTCTTCGGCGGGCGGCACTGGCGCGAGGCTGAACTCGACAATTCGCAGACGCTCGACCGCGAAGGGCTGATCGCCCGAGCGGATTCGGGCTCCTACGCGCCGAAGCCCGGCGATCCGCAGCGGGCGGCGATGGTCGAAGCGCTGCACGCGCTGTTCGATCGGTGCGCGCAAAACGATTGCTTGCAGATGGTCTATCGCACGCGGATCTTCTTCGGCCAGCCGCGTTAGCGCGCCGCCCGGCGCAGCGGAACGCCCGCGTCCCGGCTAAGCCGGCGCCACGGGCCGATGTCCCCAGTCGCTCACGGCGTGACAGGTCGTGACCTCCCAGGTGCGATCGTCCACTTCCACCCCTCCGACACCCAGCTCGAAGAGGAAGCCGGAGGGCGTAACCCCGTAGAACGAGATCATGTGGTCGTTCGTGTGGCGTCCGAGTGTGAGCGCGATCGGCACGCCGAGATCCTGCGCGCGATAGAAGGTCGCGCCGACGTCGTCGAGCGAATTCGTCTCCAGCATCATGTGATGCAGCCGCTTGGGCATGCCGACCGACGCGAACGCGAGGGAGTGATGGCGCGGGTTCACGTGCAGGAACACCGCGTGCAGCGGCTGTCCCATGAACTCGGTGTCGACATAGTCGCTCAGGCGGAAGCCGAGCACCTCGCGGTAGAAGTGCTCTGTCCTCGCGCAGTCGCTCACGTTGACGAGGACGTGCCCCATCCCCATGCCGCCGGTCTTGAAGCCCGAGGCAATCTTGTCGGAGCGGAATGCCTGGGCGCCGCGCCCGGCGCCGTAGTGAACCTCGGTCCTGATCGCGTCCGGATCGTCGAAGACGATCATCTCCCGCACGCCGCGCGCGGCGGTTTCGGTGGCGGAGCCGGCTCGAAACGGCACACCCGCGGCAGCGAGCCGGCCCTTCATCCCATCGTGCGCGGCGCGATCGGCGACTTCCCAGCCGATGTAGGCCACGTCGTCCTTCGCCCCTTCATGCAGCAGGATGCGATGGTCGTGTTCGTCCATGCGCAGGGGCAGCGCGCCGTCGGGCCGCGGCGCACCGACGGCAAGTCCGAACAACTCGGTGGCGAAGCGGCGCCACGCGCCGGGATTGCTGACTTCAATGCCCAGGTAACCGAGTTGCGCGGCTGTGCTCATGCGTTGCTCCCGACGGGTAGAGCTGCGCATTCAGCCACACCAGCCTAGCCAGCGCTCTTGCGGTACCAAGACCGCGCTAAGGGCAACTACAAACCGCTCACCCGTCCACCGCCGTATCCGGCGAGCGCTGCCCGCTACCGGATCCGCCGCGCCTCGATGTAGTAGCGCTTCTCGTGGGCCTCGCCCATCGAGAAAGTCAAATGGCGGGTCGGTGATTTCGATCACGCCGAAGCGCCGCACTGCGCTCGCATGCATCGCGCCGGCGCGAAGGCCCCTTCGGTCAGGCCGGGGTCACAAGGCGGCCGTGTGTCAGGTCTCCTTGGCCAGCCAGCAAGCCATCGATCGAGATGTCTTCGTCTAGCGCTTCCCAGTGAATACCGCGCGGGCTGAGCTCAAACTGGAGGCGCTGTTCGGGCGTGGCAGCCAACAACCGGGGGAACCATGCCAGAGGGACAGCAATGACTCGGCCGTCGTCCAAGTGGACCCACATGCTGTCGTCGTCGAAACGCACCGCCTTAGCCGAAGTAGTCATGCCACATCCTTTCGATCAACTCGCGGTTGGCTTCCGCGATCTCCACCAGCTCGCGCAGCGAGCCGGCGTCGAATCCGTAGCTGGTGGCGACTCGGACCTGCGGTTCGACCCAGAGTTTGGCCTCACTGCTGCCAGCGCGCACATGCACATGCACCGGCTCGCGAGGGCTGCCCTCGTTGGAGTAGAAGAAGAAGCGAAAGCCCTTGTAGCGGAACACCACCGGCATAGTCGGATTCTAGGCGCTGGCCGAGGCGCTCGGCATGGAGGCGGCGCTTGCGCCGCTATCTGCTCGGCGCGACGACGGCTTGAGCGTTCACCGGATCCGCCGCGCCTCGATGTAGTAGCGCTTCTCATGGGCCTCGCCCAGCGAGAACGTCTTGCGGGGCGTGGGGCCTTCGCGCACGACCATGCGCAGCAGATCGTGCTTGCCCACTGCCGCGAGATGGATACCGATGCAGCCGCTCGCCAGCGCCAGGCGCTCGAGCGCCTCGTCGCCGTGGACGTAGTCGATGTACGTAGCGCCACCCCGCTCAATGAAGCGGTCGATGAAAGGCTGCAAGGTGCCCACCGCCAGCGTGGACTGCGGGTCGGCGATCTCGATCACGCTGAAACGCGCGCCCGGCCCGATGAGCCCCGCGGCGTGGTGGTCGCCCTGCACCGCCTGCACGCGCGCGCGCATCGCGGCGGCCGAGGGCACGTCGACGCACGACAGCCGGCTGCCGAACTCCGCGGCCAGCGCTCTTCGTACATCGGCCGACACGCCGAACAGCAGGCGGTGAATCGGCGCGAACTCGAGCGCGGGATCGTGGATGTTCTCGACCTCGACCAGCGCGAAGCGGCTCGGGTGGTCCATCCCCACCGACGCCTTGATGCTGTCCCAGTACGCCTTGGCGGTGGCCAGCGAGTGATTGCCGTCGCCGGAGGCAAACAGCATCACCGGCGTTCCCTCCGGCACGGCGTAGTGCCGCGCAAACGCGTGCGGATCCATCAGCGCGTGCAGGGCGCGAGCGGCGCGCTCGCCGCGCGCAGCGTCGACCGCGTAGCCGGCGACGTGACCGCCGCCCGCCATCAGGTCGGTTTCGTAGAGCTTGGTCAGCCGATCGCGCTCGGCGCCGATGGGTTCGATCACCGTGCCCGCCGGGTCATCGATCAGCATCAGGACGTGCGGCACTTCAAGCTCGGCGCCGCGCCGCACCTCGATGCGCGGGGCCAGCCGCTCGACCATCGTGCCTTCGGTCGGGCGGATGAGGCTCGTGGAGTCGCGGCTGAAGTCGTAGTGCTCGAGATCGAGCTCCAGCATCAGGCCGCGGCGGACGCGCTGGCCGATCGTCCGCTCCACGTAGACGGCGCCGGCGTGCTCGCGGAAGAGCCCCTTGGCCAAGTAGCCCTTCATCGTGTCCTGAATGCGGCGGATGCGCGCCGGGGCATCGACCGATCCCAGGTACACCTCGGGGAAGATCAGGTGCAGGCTCGACGGCGCAGTGCCGACTTCACGCTCGACGCGCTGCCAGTACTCCGGCTCCGACGTGTGCTGATCGCAGGCGATCACGGCCCATTTCGCCAGGTCGAGCTCGGGGCGGGGCAGGAGGAGCCGCGGCAGGCGGAAGCAGGGGTGGTCGGACATGAGTTCGGTTTCGGAATACAGCATGGAAACTTGGCATGGTACCCATCGCGACCGAAGTCGTCGGAGGCGCGTGCAGGCGACCCCAGGGCCGGCCGGCTCGACCGCCAGCGCGTCGGCGGTCGAGCGGGATCCTCATGTAGCACGTTCGTGCTACAGTGGCTATTAGTGCACTGGAGATTCGCCATGTCGACGACCACGATTCGCCTTCCGGACGAACTCAAGGCGCGCGTCGCCGCCGCCGCCAAGCGCGCGGGCACGACTGCGCACGGCTTCATACTGCAAGCGATTGCAGAGAAGACGGACGAGGAAGAGCGACGCAGCGAATTCCATGACGCGGCCGAGAAGCGCTACGCCACCATCGTCGCCACGGGCAAGGCCATCCCCTGGAGCGAGATGCGCGCCTATCTGGCAAGTCGAGTCGCCGGCGAGAAACCGCGCCGGCCAACCTCGAGAAAGCTGGCGCGGTAAGTCCGGCTGAATGGCCCGGATCGAACTCGCCCCGGAACTCGCCGGCGATTTCGATCGCATCTTCGACCATCTCGCTCGGTACGACCTCGACAACGCGGCTGCGCGGATCCAGGAGATCGTTCAAGCGTTCGATGTGCTGCAGACGAATCCCCTCATCGGGCGGCCGAAGTCGAGCACCCTGCGCGAACTGATCATCGGGCGTCGCTCGCGCGGCTACGTGGCGCTATATCGCTACGTGCCGGAGGTCGATAACGTCTTCATCCTCGCGCTACGAAGCCAGCGAGAAGCGGGCGACAAGCGCGGCTGATCGAGTTCGGAGCCGGTCGAATCGATGGCCGCCGAACGGCCAGAAAGTGACGCTGGTGCCCGCGCCTGAATCTGACGAGAAACAGCCGTTGGAAGGCGCGCCTTGCTCAAGCGTGCAGCGCTTCAATCGCAGACTTCGGGTCTGACGCGACGATCTTCAAGAGTGCTCGTGCGGGCCCGGTCGGGCGCGTCCGGTGCTGTTCCCAGTTCTGCAGAGTGCGCAGGTTCACGCCGATCAACCTGGCGAACTGGGATTGGCTGATTGCCGCAGCCTCGCGAATCGCGCGAACGTCAGGTTCCGAAAGTTCCGTGATTCGAGCGCCGCGGACAGACTTGCCGGCCATGTGGCGTTTCATCTCGCGCACGCCCTTGACCAATCGATCGAAATGCCGCTTATCCATCCTTCACATCCTTCATCAACTCCGCCAGCACCCGTAGCTGTTGCGCCGTCAGATCTTCCCGCTCACTCTTCACGTAGCCGTAGATCAAATAGACGTGGTGCTTCGGCCTGTGCCAGTAGTAGATGACGCGGGCACCACCCCGCTTACCTCGCCCTTGAGCAGACCAGCGCAGCTTTCGCAGCCCCGATCCACCCCGGATAAGGTCGCCAGCCTCTGGTGAAACCAGTAGAAAGCTCTGCAGTGCCCGCAAGTCCTCGTCGGACCAGTATTCGTTTCGGAATGCGACGAAGGCAGTGAGCTCAACAAAGACCATGCGCGGACTATACGCGAATAGCGTAGATGGCGTGACAGCGGTCCGGATTCCGCATTCCAACCGACGGTCCGCTATCCGGCATACCAATAGTCCGCTGTCGGCAGACTCGCATGTCTCGTCCCGTTCGCAAGCAGAGATTCAATGCGCAAGTCCCGAACCAGGGCCTTGCATCAACAGAGAGTCTGCCGCGACTGAACGCGCGCACACGGCACGGGCGTCTACCACCCGCTCCCCCCGCCCCCCCCACCACCACCTCCGCTCGACCCGCCTCCCCCCGACCCCGAGTTCGACCCCGGCGGCGACGCGGCCGCGCTGGCGGTCGAGCCAAGCTCGCCGAGGCTGCTGCTGAGCGAGCCGATATCGCCGAGCGAACCTGTGCCGCTGCCGGTGTAGTACTGCGCCACCGCCTGCGCGACCGCGGCGGCGCCGAGCACGGCGGCGAAGCGGTCGGCCCACGTCTTCTCCACGCCGAGCGCGAGCGCGTACGGCAGCTTGCCGGCAAACTCCTCGGGCGTGAGCCGCGGGTTCTGCAGCCGCGCGAGGTTGTCGCCCTCGGCCACGCCGAGATACAAGCGCAGCCCGTCGATCTCGTCCTTCAGCTTTCGCCCCTGCTGCGTGTACGCGGGCAGCAGGTACGCGAACAGCAGCAGCGATGCGGCCAGCACGGCCGCGGTCGCGATCACGACCGGCACGGACGAGTGCAGCTCGATCGCGCCGACGACCGTGGCCATCGCGCCGAGGCCCGCCAGCAGCAGCGGCCTGCGATTGCGCTTGAACAGCACGTCGGCGTACTGGTTCTCGAGCGCGTCGCTGAGTTCCTTCTGCGCGGCGCCCACCGCGGGGTCGTACTTCTTCTGCAGTTGCGCGACATCGCCGCCGCCGAAGAGCTTCTCGGCCATCGCCTTCTCTCCTGCGCCGAACGCGACATCGCGGCCGGTGCGCGTCAGCGCGAAGACGTCGCCGCCCTGCTCGATCTTCAGATACCCGCGCGCGCCCAGCCCCAGCAGCGCGGCGGCGAAGCAGCGGCCGTCGAACGACATCCGGTCGACGAAGCGCACGGCGGCCGCGCTCATCATCGAGGGCGGCTCGTAGCGAGGGAATTGCGGCCCCGGCTTCGGATCGCGGCCGATTCGGTCCCAGCGCCAGTAGAGGAAGACCCACACGGCGAGCACGCCAGCCAGCGCCACGCCGGCGCCGACGTTGTCCTGCACGAACCAGTTCGCGCGCTCGAGTGCCGACGGCGCGACGACCACACCCTTCGGAAACGCCAGCACGATCGTCAGGCCGTCATGGGGCGGCAGCCGGCGCGTGGTCGCGTATTCGGCGCCGCCGTCGATGACACGCGCGGTGTAGTCGCCGCCGCGCGCGCCGAACGGTCCCGTGTACGCCTCCGCGGACAACTGTGCGGCCGGCACCGGCTGCGGCAGCGTCACGCGCGCGCTCGCGCGGTCGATCGCGAAGGTCCAGCCGTTGCCGGTCACGTTCCAGTACAGCTCGTCGTGATCGCCGAAGAAGCCGAGCTGGCGCGCGGTGCGGTATTCGATCTCGAAGCGGTGCTCGCCGCGATCGAGCAGCACGTCGGCGCGGCCGATGCGGATGCGCACGCCATTGGACAGCGCCTCGAGCGCGTACGGCTCGGGCGCGCCGTCGCGGCGGACCGCGACCACGTCGAACGGCACCCGCACCGCGTTGCCGGCGCGGTCGGTGTACGCGGTCGGAAAGTCGCGCAGGATGCCGCGCTTGATGCTCGCGCCCTCGGCCTGCACGACGATCGTTTCGGTCACCGCGAGCGCGCCGTCGCGCGCGATCGCGATGTCGGCGGCGAAGTCGACGATGCGCTCCTCGCCCGCGGCGGCCAGGCACGCGAGCGCGAGCAGCGCGCCCAGCAGCCGTCGCATCACAGCCGCACCTCGACCGCGCCGCGATCGTCGGTCTCGAAGAAGGCCGCGGGCTTGAACGCGAAGAGTCGGCCTACGACCAGGTCGGGAAAGGTCTGCAGCCGCGTGACGTACTGCTTGACCGCGCCGTTGTAGAAGCGGCGCGCGAGCTGCAGGGTGTCCTCGATCTCGACCAGCTTGTCGGCGAGGTCGCGGAAGCCGGCGTCGGCCTTCAGTTGCGGATAGTTCTCCTGCAGCAGCAGCAGGCGAGACAGCGCCACGCCGAGTTGCGCTTCGGCCTGCAGCCGCTCGGCGTGCGTGCCGCGGGCGCGGTCCTGTGCCGCATGCTGCGCGGCCTGCGCCCGCAACGCGACCACGGCCTCGAGCGTGGCGCGCTCGTACGCGGCGTAGGCGCGCACGACCTCGACCAGCCGCGGCACCAGATCGGCGCGGCGCTTCAGTTGCACGTCGATGTCGGCGTAGCCCTGCGCGACCAGGTTGCGGTCGGCGATCAGCCGGTTGAAGATCCAGACGCCGTAGACGACCAGCGCCGCGGGCAGCAGCGACCACCAGACCACCGTTTCCTCCCCGTTCTTGCGCGCGGCATCTTAGTCTTACTGTGTCACAAGAATAGTTTTCCGCTTCGCTGGCCGCAGTGCGGACAGCGTCCGAGGCGAACGATGAGTCGAACGCTGAGCAGATGGCGAATCGTCGCGATGGAGTCGGGCACGTGTCGCTGGGCGCGCCGGGCTGCCACGTGGGATGTAATCAGCGGGAAGGGCAGGCACTTGGCGGGCGATGAAGTTTTTTTTG
>JAKORH010000397.1 GCA_029777935.1 Pseudomonadota bacterium | reverse complement strand
TCGGCGGCGTCTACGGCCAGTCCAACGTCGTGCACGTGGTCGAGCAGCCGCCGGTCGCCGCCGCCTACCTGCGATGCTGGACGCTGATGGCCGGCCAGCCGGCGCGCGCCGCCTTGCGCGCTGCGCTCTCGGCGTCGAATGTGATTCCGATCGCGCAGCCGCCGAAGGGGATAGGCGCGATCTTCAGCCCGCAGCAGACGCTGGCCGCGCTCGACTGGTATGCCGACCGCGCGAAGTCGGCCAGCGACGCCTTGTTCATGACCTTCGCTTTCGGCATGGGCACGCGCTTTCGCGATGCCTACCGGGACGGCACGGCGCCGCTGCGCTACGCGCTGCTCGACAAGCTGCTCGCCTCGGGCGTACCGGCCGCGAAGCGCGCCGCCGCCGAAGCCGAGATGCTCGCGCTGCGCAAGCAGGTCGAGAACCGCTTCGCGGTCGGCAACCTGCTTGCGACCAACAAGTTCGACCGCTGGGTGCGCGAGGCGCTGACCGGGCTGAATACGAACGTGCGCTTCATCCACACCAAGATCGCGATCATCGACCCGCTCGGGCGCGACCCGGTCGTCATCAGCGGCTCGGCCAATTTCAGCGAAGCGTCGACCACCGGCAACGACGAGAACATGCTCGTCATCCGCGGCAACCGGCGCGTCGCCGATATCTATCTGGGCGAGTACATGCGGCTGTGGAGCCACTATGCATTTCGCGAGTGGGCGGCGGCGCAGGACGACCCGGCGAGCACCAAGTTCAAATTTCTCGACGTGAGCAATACCTGGTGGCGCAGCTATTTCGGCAATACCGCGCGCAGCCGGCAGCGGGCGTATTTCAGCGGCGTGGCGTGAGCGCGGCGCAGGCCGCGCTGCGGGGTCGCGTCAACCGCCGGACGGCGTGGCCTTGGCCGACGGCTGCGGCAGCGAAAGCGTCCCGCTGCGCGAGAAGCGCACCGCGCCGAAGCTGCCGCCAGCGAGCTTGCCGCTGACCGCGTACGGAATCTCGCCGCGCGAGGACGCACCGCTCAGGCCGACGAGCACGCGCGCGACGTTGAAGGCCGAGACCGTCACCGGCACCGTGATGATCGCCTCGCCGAAGCGCGGCACGCTGCCCTTTTGATCGCTGACTCCGGTCGCGACGGCCTTGCCGTCGAGTTCGAGGTCGACCGCGACGCCGTCGAATTCGATCGCCCCTTCGTTCGGGTTCTGCACCC
>JAKORH010000396.1 GCA_029777935.1 Pseudomonadota bacterium | reverse complement strand
GCATGCGCTTCGGCATCGAGATGTCGACCGACCACACGCTCGAAGAGGTCGGCAAGCAGTTCGACGTCACGCGCGAGCGGATCCGGCAGATCGAGGCCAAGGCGCTGCGCAAACTGCGGCACCCGAGCCGCTCCGACAAACTGAAGAGCTTCCTGGAGTAACGTGGATCACGACGGGCCTCTAGCTCATGCCTGGTTAGAGCAGCGGACTCATAATCCGTTGGTGCTGGGTTCGACTCCCAGGGGGCCCACCAGCCCTCTGCGAATACCGCTCGGTGAATCCGTCCGCTGGCGGTCTTCGACCGCACGCGTCCTCGTCGACGGCTCACACTGCTCGCCGCCGACTCCCTTGGTGCTGGGTTCGACTCCCAGGGGGCCCACCAGCCCTCTGCGAATACCGCTCGGTGTGGGTCGATGAGCGAATACCACGACTTCGACCACTTCGGTCTTGACCCGCTGATCGTCGCGGCGGTCAAGGAGATGGGCTACACGACGCCGACACCGATCCAGAGCAAGGCGATCCCGGTCGTGCTCAAGGGCCGCGATGTGATGGGCGCGGCGCAAACCGGCACCGGCAAGACGGCCGGCTTCGCGCTGCCGATCATCCAGCGGCTGCTGCCGCAGGCGAACGCCAGCATGTCGCCGGCGCGCCATCCGGTGCGAGCGCTGGTGCTGGCGCCGACGCGCGAACTGGCGGACCAGGTCGCCGACAACTTCAGGAAGTACCTCGGCAAGACCGCGCTGCGCAGCGCGACCGTCTACGGCGGCGTGGACATGGAGCCGCAGACACAGGCGCTGCGCTCGGGCGTCGAGATCGTCGTGGCCACACCGGGCCGGCTGCTCGACCATATCCAGCAGAAGAACACGTCGCTGTCCCAGGTGCAGATCGTCGTACTCGACGAGGCGGACCGGATGCTCGACATGGGCTTCCTGCCCGACATCTCGAGGATCCTCAGCCTGCTGCCGAGAGAGCGGCAAAGCCTGATGTTCTCCGCCACGTTCTCCGAGGAGATCAAGAAGCTCGCCGCCAATTTCCTGCGCGACCCGCTTCTGATCGAGGTCGCGCGCCGCAACGCCACCGCGGAGTTGATCGCGCAGGAAGTCGTGCGCGCGCACGAGTCGGAGAAGACCGACGCACTGCTCACGCTGCTGCGAACGCGCGGTGCCGACGGCGGCCGCATGACGCAGGTGCTGGTGTTCGTCAACGCCAAGATCGAATGCCGGCGCCTGGCCCGGCAACTGCAGAAGGCGGGCGTGAACGCCGATGCGATCCACGGCGACAAGTCGCAGGACGAACGCATGAAGGCGCTCGAAGCGTTCAAGAAGGGCGAGATCGAGGTGCTGGTGGCGACCGACGTGGCCGCACGCGGGCTCGACATCGTCGAACTGCCCGCGGTGATCAACTACGACGTGCCGTTCAACGCCGAGGACTACGTGCACCGGATCGGGCGCACCGGTCGCGCGGGCGCCTCGGGCCTGGCGATCATGCTGATGACCGGCGCCGACGAGCGCGGCGTGCAGGCGATAGAGAAGCTCACCAAGCAGAAGTTCGACGTGCAGCCGCTCGCCGTTGAACGGCCGCGCGGCGAGAGGCGCGAGCGCGGGCCGAGGCGCGAGCGCGGTGAGCGGCTGACGCGCGCGCACTTGCCCGCGCCGCAGCCGGTGGACGATTTCTTCACCAGGCCATATCAGCCGGCGGCCGACGAAACCGAGCCGGCGGCCGATGCCGAGGCCGCCGCTCCGCGCGAACGCGGCAGGAAGGCCGCGCGCGTCGCGGCGCTGCTCGGCGGCACCAAGCGCTGATGCGATTCAGGCGCTCTTCGCGAGCGCCTGTTCCAGGTCCCACAGAATATCGTCGGCCGACTCGATGCCGATCGACAGCCTGACCATCTCCGGCAGCACGCCGGCGGCACGCTGCTCCTCCTCGGAAAGCTGCCGGTGCGTGGTCGACGCCGGATGGATCACCAGCGACTTGGCGTCGCCGATGTTCGCCAGGTGCGACAGGAATTGCAGGCTGTCGATGAACTTCTCGCCCGCTGCCGCGCCGCCCTGGATGCCGAAGGTCATCACGCTCGACGCCCCCGGCACGCCGTCGACGCAACGCAGGTACTTCTTCGCCAGTTCGTAGTACGGGCTCGATTTGAGTCCCGGCCAGTTGACCCACGCGACGCGAGAATGGGCTTCGAGGAACTCGGCCACGCGGCGGGCGTTGCTCACGTGGCGCTCCATCCGCACGTGCAGCGTCTCCAGTCCCTGCAGCAGCAGCCACGCGGACAGCGGCGACAGCGACGAGCCGTGCACGCGCAGCACCTCGAAGCGCGCCTTCATCGTGTAGGCGAAGTCGCCGAAAGTTTCCCAGAACTTCACGCCGTGGTAACCCTTGCTCGGCAGCACCATGTCTGGAAATCTGCCGTTGCCCCAGTCGAACTTGCCGCGCTCCACGAGCACGCCGCCGATCGTGGTGCCGTGGCCGCCCATGTACTTGGTCGCCGAATGCACGACGATGTCGGCGCCGAAGTCGAACGGCCGGCACAGGTACGGCGACGGCATCGTGTTGTCGATCGCCAGCGGGATTCCGGCCTCGTGCGCGATCGCGGCGACGCGCTCGATGTCGAGCACGTTGATCTTCGGGTTGCCGAGCGTCTCGCCGTAGACGAGGCGCGTGTTGGGCTTCAGCGCGCGGCGGAAGTTCTCGGGATCGTCGGGATCGACGAAGGTCGTCGCGATCCCCATCTTCGGCAGCGTGACCGCCAGTTGCGAGTACGTGCCGCCATAGAGCAGGCTCGAGGCGACGATGTGCTCGCCCGGCTGCACGATCGCCAGGATCGCCGTCATCTGCGCCGCCATGCCGCTCGATGCGGCCAGCGCGGCGCGGCCGTTCTCCAGCGCCGCCACGCGTTCCTCGAACACCGCCACCGTCGGATTGCTGATGCGCGAATAGACGTTGCCGAACGTCTGCAGGTTGAACAGGCTCGCCGCATGATCGGCGCTGTCGAACACGTAGCTCGTCGTCTGGTAGATGGGCTGCGCGCGGCTGCCCGTGACCGGATCGGGAAGCTGGCCGGCGTGCAGGCAGAGGGTTTCGATGCCGAATTGTCTGTCCATTGCGCTAATAGGGAAGTTGTCGCGGCCGCCTGCTCGACACGATCCGCGTGTTGACACCGGCCCAGTTCAGCCCGCCGAACAGTCGCCCGTGCTCGATCTTCACGCAGCGGTCCATCACGACGTCCAGTCCCGCGGCGCGCGCCTTGGCCGCCGCGGCCTCGTTGACGACGCCGAGTTGCATCCACAGGCACTTGGCGCCGATCGCGATCGCGTCGACGGCGAGCGCCGGGATGTCCTCCGCCTTGCGGAAGCAGTCGACCAGTTCGACCGGGCCGGCCTGCTGCGCGGCGGTCGTCAGGTCCGGATAGCAGCGCTGCCCGAGCACCTCGCCGTACTTCGGGTTCACCGGAATCATCGTGTAGCCGTGCTCGAGCAGATACTTGCCGACGAAGTAGCTTGGCCGGTGCCATTCGGCGCTGATGCCGACCACCGCGACGCGGCGGCAGTCGTGCAGGATGCGGCACAGCGTGGGAATGTCGGTGTCGTCGGCCATGATGCGTGTCATCTCGTCGGTGGCGCGATTGTAGAAGGCATGCCCCAACGCTCGCGCCACAACTCGGTGGCACGCGCCAAGAAGGCCGCGCGTGTGTCGGCGCCGATGCGCGGAAATCCCAGGTGCCGCCACGCGCGCTCCAGTGCGCCCAGCACATCGGCGCGATCGAGCGCGGCCGCGCCGGTCTGCTTCGACAGCTTTTCGCCGGCGGCGTTGGTGACGATGGGCACGTGCAGGTAACGCGGCGTCGGCAGGCGCAGCGCGCGCTGCAGGAAGATCTGGCGCGGCGTGTTGTCCAGCAGGTCGGCGCCGCGCACGATGTCGGTGATGCCCTGCGCAGCGTCGTCGACGGCGACCGCGAGCTGGTAGGCCCACAATCCGTCGGCGCGCCGCACGACGAAGTCGCCAACCTCGCGTTCGAGCGCCTGCGCAAAGCGGCCGTACGCGCGATCGTCGAAGGCGACGACTTCGGCCGGCACCCGCACGCGCAGCGCACGCACCGGACGGCCGTGCGTGCCGGCGCGGCAGGTACCGGGATAGACGCCCGCCGTCAACCCCGACTGTGCGGCGATTTCTTCGCTGTCGCGGCGCGAGCAGGCGCAGCCGTACACCAGTCCGGACGATTGCAGCACCGCGAGAGCGGCTTCGTAGCGGGCACCGCGCTGGCCCTGGCGGACGATCGGCTCGTCGCTTTCCAGACCGAACGCGCACAGCGTCGCGACGATGTCCTCGGCGGCGCCGGCCACCGTTCGCGGCGGATCGAGGTCCTCGATCCGCACCAGCCAGGTGCCCCCGTGCGCGCGGGCGTCGAGCCAGCTCGCGAGCGCCGCAACCAGCGAGCCGACGTGCAGCGGGCCAGTCGGCGAAGGAGCGAACCGGCCCCGATATGCGGGGCGTTGCGGTGCGGTGCAATCCATGTCTCGTATTGGCGCCACTTTGCAGCGACAATAGCGCGCCACCTCCGCGACCGACCCGGTGATTGCTCGACCCGCCACGCTGTTTCTGACGCTACCGCCCGAACCGAACGTGGCTGGCCAGTTGCTGCGCCTGTCGATGGGCCTGGGCCGCCTGGCCTGGATCGGCAACCTCGGACTGGCGCTGCTGGTCGTGATGACGTTGTGGGGCAGCCCGCAGTCGCTCGCGGGCCTGGCCTGGTGGGTCGTGCTGGGCGGCGTGCTGCTGGCCCGCGGCGTGTATTGCACGCGCCAGGTCGCGCGCGCGGACCTGCCGGCGGAGTCCGCGCACCGCAGCTACGCGCTGTTCGCGGGGCTCGAGGGTGTGTTGTGGGCCGGCGGCCTGGTCGCGCTGCCCGCGCCGACGCCAACCGCCATGCTTCTGCAGTTCGGGCTGTCGATTGCGGCGCTGGTTGGCGCCTTGCTTCCCTATGGCGCGATCCCGCGCGCCTGGCTGGCAGCCACGGCGCCGCTGGCATTCGCGCAATTCGCGCTGCTGCTGACGCGCGAGCTGCCGATGGTGCTGCCGGTGGCTTTCGCCTGGGCGATCTGCGTCGGCACCGCGGTGTTTGCATCGCTGCGGCTGCAGCGCGGCCTGACCGAAAACCTGCGGCTGCGCTTCCAGGCGCAGGAAGCGGCGGCGGCCAAGGAGCAGACGCTGGCGGAACTGAACCGCGGCCGCGATCAACTGCGTCTGGCGCTGGAAGCGATCGACGCCGGCATCGCCGACACCAACGTCGTCACCGGCGAGCGCTTCTTCTCCGCGCGCTATGCCGAAATCCTCGGCTACGCGGACCGCGGCGAGTTCATGCTGGCGCACCGCTTTTCCGAGGCGCTGCACGATGACGACCGCGCGCGCGTGCTCGAGGCGCGCCGCCGCCACATCGAGGAAGGCGCGCCGTTCCGCGAGGAGTTTCGCCTGCGCACCGCGAAGGGCGACTGCATCTGGGTGCAGGCGCGCGGCGATTCCACGCGCGACGCCGGCGGGCGCGCCACTCGCTTCGTGATGTCGATCGTCGACGTGACCGCGCGCCGGGAGGCGGAAAGCAAGCTGATCGCGAGCGAGCGCCGCTATCGTGCGCTGGTCGAGGCCTCGCCGTCACTGATCTGGATGTGCGACCACGACGGCAAACTGACCTTCGTCTCCACCCGCGGCAGCCGCGGGCTGTATGGCTACGAGCCGCGCTACATGCTGGGACGGCACGTGACCGCCTTCAACGCGGCGGAATTCGGGCGGCGCGAATTCCTGCGCCGTTTCCTGCCGGTGTTCCACGGCCAGCCGGTGTACGACATCGAGGCGACGCATGTCGCTCGCAGCGGCAAGGCGATCCACGTGACCGTCAGCGCGCTGCCGACCCTGGACGCCGGCGGCCGAATCGAATCGGTGCTCGGCATCTGCACCGATATCACCGCGCTGAAGGGGCGCGAGCGCGAACTGCGGGTGGCGCTGCGCAACCAGCAGGTGATCTTCGACGCGGCCGGCGAAGGCATCGCCTTCGTGCGCGACGGCGCGCTCGAGAGCACCAACGGCGCGCTCGCCAAGATGCTCGGCGTCACGCGCGAGTGGCTGATCGGCCGCCCCGTGCGCGAGATCCTGGCGCGCCCGGCCGACTGGGAAGATATCCGCCGCGTCACGGACGCCGCCGGTCGCGAAGGGGAGGCCGCCAACCACGAGGTGATGATGCGCGCGCCCGACGCCGGCAGCGGCGGCCGCAGCGTGTGGTGCCGGCTTACCTCGCGCACGGTCGGCGACGAGGGTGACGCCGAATCGGCGCCCAAGATGATCCTGGTGCTCACCGACATCACGACGCTGAAGCGGCGCGAGGAACTTGCTTGGCACCAGGCCAACCACGACGAGTTGACCGGCCTGCCGAACCGCCGGCTGCTGGTGGAGAACGCGCGCCGGCTGCTGTCGGTGGCGATGCGGCGCAAACGCCTGGCGTCGCTGATGCTGCTCGATCTGGACGGCTTCAAGGAGGTCAACGATGTGTTCGGCCACGCGCACGGCGACGTGCTGCTGCGGCGCGTGGCGCTGCGGCTGTCGAGCGTGCTGCGCGAGTACGACTTGGTCGCGCGCACCGGCGGCGACGAGTTCGTGGTGTTGCTGCCGGAGATCGACGCGCCCGAAGTGGCGAACCACGTGGCCGAGAAGCTGATCGGCGCGGCGGCGGACAACATCGAGGACACCGGCCGCTCCGTGCGGATCCGCGCCAGTGTCGGCATCGCGCTCTTCCCCGCCGACGGTCAGGACTTCGACAGCCTGATGGCGAAGGCCGATGCCGCGATGTACGCGGCCAAGGCCGCGGGCAAGAACCAGTACCGCTTCTCCTCGCCGCCGTCCGACTCGGCCGCGCTGCACTGACGTGACGGCCGCGCGCGCGTTGCGAGCGCCGATGGCGCCCAGTACTATCGGTTGCCGTTTTCGGAAGAGGGGCCACAACATCATGGGGTGCGTGCGGACAGTCGCAACGGCGCGGCAGCGCGCGGCGGCGGTCGACTGCCTGCCCGTGCCGCGGAGCCGCGCATCTTGAGCGATGCGGCCAGCGTCGCCCGGGGGGCGGAAGGCCTCGTGCGCGACGAGCGCCGCGCCCTGCCGGCCGCGCTGCTGCTGATCGGCGCGGTCAGCCTCACGCTGCAGGGTGCGTCGACGTGGCTTGGCGTCTGGACGATCGCGACCACGGCGTCGGCCGCGCTGCGCTGGCTGCTGGCGCGCTGGAGCGAGCCGCCGGCGGAGGCCGGCTTCGCGCGCGCGATGGCGGCACTTCATCTGGCCGACGTCGTTCTGTGGGGCGCGCTGCTCGCCACGGTGCCGGCCGCCTCCGGCGTCAATGGTGGCGCGGGCGCCGGCGCCGCGGGCGCGGCGCTGCTCGCCAGCATTCCGATGCGCCACATCGCGGGCGCGCGCAATCTGCTGCTGGCGGGCTGGCTGCTGGCGGCCGCATTCGCGATCGCGAGCGCCGCGGCCGCGCCGCTGTTCATCGTCGGCTTCCCGCTCTGGCTGCTGGCCGTCTGGTGGTCGGCCAGGCCGCCAGCCGCCGCGCTCGTGCCGGTGGCCGAGACTCCGGCGACGGCGAGGGAGGAGAGCAGGCCGGCGGCGCAGGAATCCGCGGCAAGCCGCGCTGACGACGTGTATGCGCGGCTGCCGGGACTGGTCTGGAATGTCGATGCGCACGGGCGCCTCACCGAGGTGCGCGGCGACTCGCCGTGGCGCTGGGGCCTGAAGATCGGCGCCTACGAGCGGCCGCACTGGAGCGAAGCGTTCGACCTCGAGCCGGACAGCCGCGCCGACGTGGAGCGTGCGATCGCGCGTGCCATCGCAGGCCAGTCGACCTTCGACGTGCTGAACCGCCGCCGCACGCGGCTGGGTGCGCTGGTCGCGCTGCGCAGCCACTTCGTGCCGTTCGCCGCCGCAGGCGACGGCGGCGGCGAATCGAATGCCTCCGCGCTGGTGCTCGACACGATCGCCGCGCCGCATGCGCTGATCGAGGTCGAGCAGCTACGGCGCAGCCGCCAGCAGTACAAGGCGCTGGTCGACGCCTCCGCGAGCCTGATCTGGGCCTGCGACGAGCACTTCCGCATCTCGTTCGCCAGCCGCCGCGCCACGCGCGAGATCTACCGCTGCGAGCCGCATCAACTGGTCGGCCGGTCGCTCGCGAAGCTGCTCGCCGAGGGCGTGGACCAGCATGCGGCGCTGCGCGCGCTCGCCGGTCTGCGCGCCGGCGAATCGCTGCGCGACGTCGAGATGATGCACGGCGCGGTCGACGGCACGCGCGTCGCGGTGGCGCTGACGGCCGCACCGCTCACCACGCGCGACGGCGCGTTCCGCGGCGCGGTCGGAACGGTCACCGACCTGACGATCGTCAAGCAGCGCGAGTCGCGTCTGGCCGAGGCGCTGCAGGTCGAGCGCACCGTGCTCGATGCCGCAGGCGAGGCGATCGCGGTCGTGAAGAACGGCAAGGTGCTCCGCTGCAACGAGGCGTTCATGCGGCTGCTGAAGGCCGAGCCCGCGCATCTGGCGCGCGCCGGCCTGGCCGAGTACTTCGAGCGGCCCGAGGACTGGGCCGAGCTGGCCGGCGCGGCGGAATTCGCGCGCGGCGAGGATCGTGCGACCGTCAAGGAAGTGCAGATCCGGCGCGGCGCGCGCCGGCAGACCGAGTCGATGTGGTGTCAGGTCACCGCGCGCATGGTTGCGCCGGACGAATTCGTGATCGTGCTGGTCGACATCGACCAGATCCGCCGCCGCGAGACCGACGCGCTGCATGTCGCGCATCACGATGAGCTGACCGGGCTGCCGAACCGCCGGCTGCTCGCCACGCGCGCGCAGCCGGCGCTCGCAGCGGCGGCGGCCGGACGCGGCATCTGCGCGGTGCTGGCACTCGATCTGGACGGCTTCAAGGCGATCAACGACCGCTACGGCCACCGGATGGGCGATGTCGTGCTGCGCGAGATCGCGCACCGGCTGCAGCGCGCGGTGCGGCCGCAGGATACGGTCGCGCGCCGCGGCGGCGACGAGTTCACGGTGCTGCTGCCGGATGTCGGCACGCGCTTGGATGCGGAGCGCGTCGCCTCGCGCCTGCTGCACGCGGTCGGCCAGCCGCTGATCCTGACCGGCGGGCGCGAAGGCTGGGTGTCGGCCAGCATCGGCATCGCGCTGGCACCGCAGCAGGGCATCGATCTGGAGCGGCTGCTGCAGGTCGCCGACGCGGCCATGTACCACGCCAAGCTGCAGGGCAAGAACCGCTACGAGTTCCCGGCCGACGCGCACGAAGGACCGCGCGCGGTGGCGTCGCCGTGAAGTGATCCTGGCGGCCTCGCCGCATGCAGGCGGGCGGACGCTATGCGGCTCGCGCGCGGCCGCGACTCCGAGGCGCTGCTGTTCGATCTGCGCTGAGAGCAGCGCGCGCCGCCGGCGGCGCGCAGCGCCTCAGATGACGTCGCCCCAGGGCCGATCGACGCTGGTCTCGTAGATGCCGTCGCCGTTGGCGTCGAGTTCGATGCGCAGGGTCGTGATCGACGCCGCCGTCAGACGCAGCTTGCTGTTGGCGGCGCCGGAGACCACGATCTGGCCTTCGCGCGGATACGGGTCGTCCGTGTAGGCCTTCACCGGCACCGGCGTGCTGATCACGATCGTGCCGCCGGCGAGACGGCTCGACGCAACGGCGCCGTCGATGCGCACCGTCGTCAGCCCGGCGCTGCCGCCGTTCGGCGGCAGCGCGGCGTCGTCCTGCGTGGCGGCGAGCGTCAGCGCGGCGCCGAGCGTCAGCGATTCGGAGTGGGTCGGCGTGGACGCGGCGAGCGCCAGTCCGCCGGCGCCGATGACGATCTGCGATGTCGTGACGGCGCCCTGACGCGACGCGGACAACGTCACGGGGCCGTTGATCGAGTACGCACCCTCGGGCGCCTGCGCGGCGAGATTCGCGAACGACAGCGTGGCTGCCACGTCGGCGCGCGTGGCCGTGACGGCGAGCGACGTGTAGGTGAGGCTGACTGAACCGGTGACGAGCTCGGTCGCGCTCGGTCGGCACTGCAGGAACGCGACCGACGCCGAGTCGCCGGCGCTTGCCGCCTGGTTGTTGTCAACGTCGTTCAACGTGACCGTGACGCTGCCGCCGGCAGCGCAGGCGTCGCTGCGCGTCAGCGTCGTCTGCGGGCGCGCCGCCATTGCCTGCTTGATCGTGCTGCCCGGCTGCAGCGGCGCGAACGCCGACTGAACCGCGAAGTCGATCAGCCGTGTACGCCAGCGGGTCGCCGCGCCGCTCGCGCTCGCGGCCGCCGCGCGGTCGGCCGCGCCGAGCGGCACCGCGGACGCGGCCGACGTGCCGCCAAGTGTGGCGTTCAGTGCGGCCGATGCGACCGCATCCTGGTTGGCGCTCGTGATCGGCACGCTGGCGCGGGTTGAAGTGGAACCGGACGATCCGCCGGCGCCCCCTCCACAGCCGGTGACCAGCAGTGCGGCGATCAGCGCGCCGGTCGGCGCGGCGATTCGAATGATTGTCGTCAGTGGCATCTTCGCTCTCGTTGGCAGTTGCAGACGGTCGCCGGCAGAGTGCGCGACGTGCGCCGCGCCTGCAACGGTCCGTTTGGATGTAGCGTGGATCCGGCCTGACGTGCCGGCGTTCACCGCGGATACAGCGCGGCCTTCAGGAAGGCGGCGATGTCGCGCAACTCCTCGGCGCAGACCGAGTGCTGCATCGGATACTCGTGCCATTGCACGCCGTAGCCGAGCGCTTGCAGCGCGTCGCGCGAGGCGGCCGCGCGCGCGAGCGGGATCACCGGATCGCTCGCGCCGTGTGCCATGAAGATCGGCACGCGCGCGCTTGGCGGCGCGCGTTCGCCCACCAGCGTTTCCGCCAGCGGCAGGTAGCCCGACAGTGCCATCAGGCCCGCCAGCGATTCGCGCTGGCGCAGCCCGGCGTGCAGCGTGATCGCGGCACCCTGCGAGAAGCCCGCCAGAACGATCCGATCGCGCGACATACCGCGCTCGCTTTCGCGCGCGATCAACGCTTCGACCGCGCGGGCCGATTCGCGGATGCCCGCCTCGTCCTCGCGCCGCACGAGCTCCGTGCCGACAATGTCGTACCACGCGCGCATCACGTCGCCGCCGTTGATCGTCACCGGCCGCATCGGCGCGTGCGGAAACACGTAGCGCAACGCGTTCACCCCGAGCGCTTCGAGTTCGCGCACCACCGGGACGAAGTCGTAGCCGTCGGCGCCCAATCCGTGCAGCCAGATCACGGTGGCCGACGGGTCGGCGCTGGTCTGCAGCTCCACGCACGCCAGCTCGTCGGGCGTCGGGCGTCGGGTGTCGGGCGAACGGCTCATCGATGGGTCGAATCGTCTCGGGCGCCCGACGCCGGTCGCCCGACGCCCGACGCGGCGCGCAGCGCACTTTTCGGTCGGAACGCCTTGATCACGGCCGAGTGGGTTTCGACGTAAGGCCCGCCGATCAGGTCGATGCAGTAGGGCACGGCGGCGAAGATGCCGGGCACCTTCGGTGCGCCGCTGGCGTCGCGCACGCCCTCGAGCGTTTCCTGGATCGCCTTCGGTTGGCCGGGCAAATTGATGATCAGCGCGGCGTGGTCGGCGGTTTCGCGGATCACCGCGGCCTGGCGCGACAGGATCGCGGTCGGCACGAACTCGAGCGAAATGCGCCGCATCTGCTCGCCGAAGCCAGGCATCTCGCGCGTGGCCACCGCCAGCGTGGCCTCGGGTGTGACGTCGCGCCGCGCCGGACCGGTACCGCCGGTGGTCAGCACCAGATCGCAGCCGACATCGTCGACCAGTTCCTTCAGCGTGGCCTCGATCGACGGGCGCTCGTCGGCGATCAGCCGCTCGTGCGCCTGCCACGGCGAGGCGAGCGCGCGGGCGAGCCAGTCGTGCAGCCCCGGCAGCCCCTTGTCCTCGTAGACGCCGGCCGATGCGCGATCGGAGATCGACACCAGGCCGACGATCAGTTCGTCGGGATGACTGCGTTGTGCCTTCATGCGCTTTCCGCGTTCAGCGTCTGCTGCAGCAAGCGGTACAGCTCGCGCGCGTGCTTCGGCGCCGCGCCCGTCGCGCGCTCGCGCCGCGCGGCGCGGATCGTCGCGCGCAGCGGTTGCGCGTCGATGCCCGGATGGCTCGCCAGCAGCTCGGTCAGCGCGGCGTCGTCGTCCAGCAGCCGGTCGCGCCAGCGTTCGCAGCGGTGCATGCGCTCGACCGTGGCCCGCGACTCGCCGCTGACGTGAGCGAGCGCGCGCGCGATCGGCTCGGCGTCGACGCCGCGCATCAGGCGGCCGACGTACTGCAGTTGCCGGCGGCGCCCCTCGTGGTCCGTGATGCGGCGCGCTTCGACGATGGCCTCTTGCAGCGCCTCGGGCAGGTCGATGCGCGCCAACTGCGCGGGGTTGAGGTGGACCAACTCCACGCCGAGATCCTGCAGCGCGGCCATCTCGCGCTTGCGCTGCGACTTGCTCGGCCGCTCCTCGGGCGCGCTCGCGTCGGCGGCAGGGTCGGGCAGGGTCATCTTCATCGGCGGTTATCATAACGGCCCTCCGATTGACCCTCCGATGAGCTCCCTGTTCGCCCTGTCCGACGACCGCCTGCGCGAGCTGGCCCAAGGCGCGCTCGCGCAGGCACGCCAGCTCGGCGCGACCGACGCCTCGTGCGAGGTGAGCGAGGCGACGGGGCTGTCGGTGTCGACCCGCAAGATGCGGGTCGAGACGATCGAGCACACGCGCGACAAGGGGCTCGGCATCACCGTCTACCTCGGCCGGCGGCGCGGCAACGCGTCGACCTCCGACTTCGCGCCGGCGGCCGTCGCGCAGGCGGTCGAGGCCGCGTACAACATCGCGCGCTTCACCGCCGAGGACGACGCGGCCGGACTGCCGGACGACGACGTGCTGGAGCGCGCGCCGCGCGATCTCGATCTGTTCCATCCGTGGGATCTGGACACCGACAATGCGATTGAACTGGCGCGCCGCTGCGAGCAGGCGGCGTTCGACGTCAGCCGGCAGATCGCCAACTCCGAGGGCGCGAACGTCTACACCAACTCGGGCCACTTCGTGCTGGCCAACTCGCGCGGCTTCGTCGGCGGGTTTCCCTATTCGCGCCATTCGCTCGCGGTCACGCCGATCGCGAAGAATGGCACCGGCATGCAGCGCGACGAGTGGTACTCGTCGGCGCGCGTGCCGCACGAGCTGGCGGCACCGGAGGCGGTCGGTGCCTACGCGGCGCGCCGCGCGCTGGCTCGGCTCGCCGCGCGCAAGCTCTCCACGCGCCAGTGCCCGGTGCTGTTCGAGGCGCCGCTGGCGTGCGGGCTGCTCGGCAGTTTCGTGCAGGCCGCGAGCGGCGGTTCCTTGTACCGCAAGGCATCGTTCCTGGTCGAGGCGCTCGGCAAGCCGCTGTTCGCGCCGCACGTATCGATCCACGAAGACCCGTACGTGCCGCGCGCGTCGGGCTCGGGCGCGTTCGACGAGGAGGGCGTGCGCGGCCAGCAGCGCGACGTGGTGGCAGGCGGGACGCTGACCGGATACTTCCTGTCGAGCTACTCGGCGCGCAAGCTCGGCATGAAGACGACCGGCAACGCCGGCGGCGCGTACAACCTCGAACTGCGATCTCGCCTGACGCAACCCGCAGACGACTTCGGCGCGATGCTGCGCAGGCTCGGCACGGGGCTGCTGGTGACCGAACTCATCGGTCAGGGCGTCAACTACGTCACCGGCGACTACTCGCGCGGCGCCACCGGCTTCTGGGTCGAGGGCGGCGCAATCCACTATCCGGTCGAGGAGATCACGATTGCCGGCCGGCTGCAGGACATGTTCGCGCGCATCGCGGCCGTCGGCGCCGACCGCTACGAGCGCGGCGGGCGCATCGCCGGGTCGATCATCGTCGAGGGCATGACGGTCGGTGGTGCGTAACGCCTTGCCGTCGCCCGGCATTTGACTACACTGCGCGCCGGACGGATCCGTGCCGCGCGGTCCGCTCGCAAGTGAGATCCCTTCCCGCCGTCGACTGAATCAAAAGGAGAGTTCATGCAACGTCGTTCATTCCTGTCGCGCGCCGCGGTCGGCACGGCCGCCGCTGCTGCCGTCGTCGCCGCTCCCGCGGTACGGGCACAGGCCGCGATCCGCTGGCGCCTGGCATCCAGCTTTCCGAAGAGCCTGGATACCCTCTACGGCGCCGCCGAGACTTTCGCCAAGGCCGTCAAGGAAGGTTCCGGCGGCAAGTTCGAAATCTCGGTGCATCAGGGCGGAGAACTGGTGCCGGCGTTCGGCGTCGTCGATGCGATCCAGAACGGCACGGTGGAGGCCGCTCACACGGCGCCGTATTACTTCTACGGCAAGGACGAGACATTCGCGATCGACTGCGCGATTCCGTTCGGCATGAACGCCCGGCAGATGACGGCCTGGATGTACGAAGGCAACGGCCTGAAGCTGACGCGCGACTTCTATGCCAAGTACAACATCGTCAACTTTCCGTGCGGCAACACCGGCGCGCAGATGGGCGGCTGGTACCGCAAGGAGATCAAGACCCTGGACGATCTGAAGGGTCTGAAGATGCGAATCTCCAACCAGGCCGGCGCCGTCCTGGCGAAGCTGGGCCTGGTGCCGCAGACGATCCCGGGCGGCGAGATCTACACGGCGCTGGAAAAGGGCACGATCGACGCGGCGGAGTGGGTCGGGCCGTACGACGACGAGAAGCTCGGCTTCAACAAGGTCGCCAAGTACTACTACTCGCCGGCCTGGTGGGAGGGCGGGCCCCAGCTTTCGCTGTATGTGAACAGCAAGGCGTGGAGTGCGCTGACGCCGGAATACCAGGCACTGGTGACCAGCGCGGCTTCGCATGCGCATGTCCACACCCTGGCACGCTACGATGCAGCCAATCCGGCCGCTTTGAAGCGATTGCTCGGCTCCGGCACGCAACTGCGGCGCATCCCGCGGCCGATCATGGATGCCGCGTACAGGACGGCCAACGAGTTGTATGCGGAACTGAACGCGAAGAACGCGAACTGGAAGAAGGTCTACGAGGACTACCTGAAGTTCCGCAACGAGAGCATCCAGTGGTTTGGCGTGGCGGAGCGCGAATTCGACAACTACATGGGCGCGCAGAAGCTGTAGCCGGCGCCCGGGCAGACAGGAAAGCCCCGCCGCGGCGGGGCTTTTTCTTTCTGTTCTTCCACCGCTGACGCTCACGCTGCGCGATTCGGTGGATCGCTGAAGCGCCGGCCGGGGACCGGCGTCAGCGCGAAGTCGCGGGGATCAACAAGGGGCGCAGCGCCCTTGTTTCCTTCTTCGATTGGCAGGGCGCGTGCAGCGAGGCGCGCTATTTCTTCTTCTTCGCCGCTTCCTCGGCCTCGCGCTGCAGTTGCACGAACGGGTCGACCGCCTCGCCCTCTTTCGATGCCTCGCCGGCCTTCGTCGCGTCCTCGCCTTGGGATTGCGGTTGCCCGCTGCCGGTCTCGGCCGGCGCCGGTTCCTCCGGCGGCAGTTCGATCTTGACCTTGTTGATGTCGACCTTCTGCTGCGTGCCGAGGCCCGATGTCACCAGACCGGGCGCCGCGATGATCAGCCCGACCATGATGATCTGGATCAGCACGAACGGCACCGCGCCCCAGTAGATCTGCTCGGTCGTGATCTTCGTGATCGGCTTGCGGGTGACGCGGTCGACGTAATCGTCGTGCGGCGCGACGCTGCGCAGGAAGAACAGCGCGAAGCCGAACGGCGGATGCATGAACGAGGTCTGCATGTT
>JAKORH010000395.1 GCA_029777935.1 Pseudomonadota bacterium | reverse complement strand
GCCGTGCTCGACGCCATCGGCTTCAGGCCGGTGCGCCATTGCGCGCGGGTGACGCTGCAGCGGCCGCGCGCCGAGTCGCCGCGCACGCACATGTTTCTCACCGTGCCGCTCGAGGAGGGCACGTTCGTGGTCGACCCCGGATTCGGCTCGTTCGCGCCGCGCGTGCCGGTGCCGCTGCGCGACCGCGTGCCTGCGCGGCGCGGCACCGAGGCGCACTGGATGGCGTTCGATGCGGGCCGCTGGACGCTGTGCGCGCAGGCAGGCGACAAGACCGTCGAAGCCTGGGTGTCGGCGCTCGACGAGGATTACCCGGTCGACTTCGAGCTGGGCAACCACTACACGTCGACGCATCCGGAATCGTCGTTCCGCCAGCACGTCATGCTGCGTGCGCTGACTCCCGACGGCCGCATCGGCGTGATGAACCGCGACGTCACGCACTGGCGCGACGGTGTGTCGCACAAGTATCGGCTCGCCGACCGCTCCGAACTGCGCGCGCTGCTCGCCGAACACTTCGGCTTCGACCTGCCCGAGGTCGAGCAGCTACGCGTGCCGGGGATTCCGGAGTGGGGCTAGACCCATCTCAGCATCCGCGGCGGCCGCGGATGCTGAGATAGGTCTAGATCAGTTGGCGCAGCAGCGCCGCTGCCGGAGCGACGCGGATGCCTTCCGGCGTCACGTAATCGCGAGTGCCGACCGCGCTGATCTGCCAGGCCGGCACCGTCGGAAAGCGTTGTCTCAGATAACGCAGTGAGGCGTCGAGCGGACCATCCTCCCACTTGCACTCGACGAATCCTATTGGCTTGCCGCTGCGCTCGACCAGCACGAAATCGACCTCGCGGCCGTCGATATCGCGGAAGTAGCGCAGTTCGAGCGCACGCCCGTGGGCGTCGATCTGGTACTCGACCCACTTCAGCAGGTGCGCGGCGACCAGGTTCTCGAAGCGCGCCGGCAGCGCATCGACCTGTGTCCAGTCGAAGTGGTAGTGCTTCTGCGCCTTCTTCACCGCGCGCAGCCGTGGCGCGCCGAACGGCGCGACGCGAAAGATCGCATACAGGCGCTCGAGTACATCGAGCCAGCGCGCCAGCGTCGTGTGCGCGACCTGCAAGTTCTCGCGCAAGGCGTGGATCGACAGCGGACTGCCGACCCGCGCGGGCAGCGCGATCGCCAGCAGTTCGAGCTTGGCCAGGTCGCTGATGCTCTCGAGGCTCGTCACTTCCTCGCGGATCAGGCGATCGCGATAGGCGAGCGACCAGCGTCGCGCCTCGGTCGCGTTGCCGCCGAGCAATGGTTCGGGGAAGCCGGACAGTTCCAGCAGGTCGCGCAGGTCGTCGCGCGACGAGGCGCGCAGCTCGGCGACCGACAGCGGATGCAACCGGAGGAAGTGGTAGCGGCCCTGCAAGGAGTCGCCGCCGAAGCGGTAGAAGTCCAGCCGCGCGCTGCCGCTGACCAGGATGCGCCGACCCTCCCGTCGCGCGTCGTACAGGCCCTTCAGGAAGTTGCGCCAGCCGCGGTACTTGTGAATCTCGTCGAAGAACCAGGCGTCGGTCGGCGGCAGCATGCCGCGCAGGATCGCGTCGCGATGCGCAGCGACGTCGTAGTTCAGCCAGGCGCGCCGGTCCGGAATCACCGCCTGGCCGAGGCTGGTCTTGCCGACCTGACGCGGTCCGCCCAGGAACACCATCTTGCCGGCGAGATCGGCCTCGACCTGCGCCTGAAGGTAACGCGGGACGTGCGCTGCGGTCATCGGATCCGTTCCGCTACTCGGACGGGCAATTTTAACCGCGGTGAAAAAAACTCGCGAGTTTTCTTGACTTTGGTGAAAAATCCCCGGAGGCGCCGGATCAGCCTGCGCGCCGGCCGGCCGCGAACTCGCGCAGCGCCCGTCCGGTGTGGGTGTCGCGCCGCGCCAGCTCCTGCGGCGAACACTGCGCGACCACCTGGCCGCCGCCGTCGCCGCCTTCCGGCCCGAGGTCGACGATCCAGTCCGCGTCGGCGATCACGTCGAGGTTGTGCTCGATCACCACCACCGTGTTGCCGGCGCCGACCAGCCGGTGCAGCACCGCGAGCAGCTTCTCGACGTCGTGCATCGACAGGCCCACGGTGGGCTCGTCGAGCACGTAAAGCGTGTTCAGCGGCTGGTACGCGCGGCCGGTACGGACCAGCCCCTCGTCCAGCCGCACCTTGGCCAGTTCGGTCACCAGCTTGATCCGCTGCGCCTCGCCGCCCGACAGCGTCGGCGACGGCTGGCCGAGCGTCAGGTACCCGAGCCCCACGTCCTGCAGGAGCTGTAGCGGCCGCGCGATCGACGGGTGCGCCGCGAAGAACGGCACCGCCTCGTCGACTTCCATCGCCAGCACCTCGCCCGCGGTCTTGCCGCGCAGCGCGATGCCGAGCGTCTCGCGGTTGAAGCGGCGGCCGCCGCACACGTCGCACAGCACCTTCACGTCGGGCAGGAAGTTCATCTCGATCGTGCGCAGCCCCTGGCCCTCGCACGCGTGGCAGCGGCCGTCGCCGGTGTTGAACGAGAAGCGCGAGATGCCGTAGCCGCGCATGCGCGCCTCGTTGGTGTCGGCGAACAGGCGGCGGATCGTGTCCCAGAAGCCGACATAGGTCGCGGGGCACGAGCGCGGCGTCTTGCCGATCGGGGTTTGGTCGACTTCGAGCACGCGGTCGATCTGCTGCCAGTTTTCGATTGACGTGCAGCCTTGCCAGGAAACGCTTCCCTCACCCCCCGCCCTCTCCCGCTGATGCGGGCGAGGGAGCTTTCGTTCGCCGACGACGTTCTGCAAATTCGCCAGCAGCACGTCGCGCGCCAGCGTCGACTTGCCGCTGCCCGACACGCCGGTGACGACCGTGAGCCGCCCGAGCGGGAATTCCGCGGTCGCCTCGCGCAGGTTGTGCATCCGTGCGCCGCGCAGCACGAGCCGCGTTGTTTCGCCGTTCACCGCGCGGTGAGGCGCGGGCGGATGCGCGAGCGGCTTCTCGAGATAACGGCCGGTGATCGACTCGCCGCTGGCGATCACGTCGTCGATCGCGCCTTGCGCCACCACGCGCCCGCCGCGCACGCCGGCGCCGGGGCCGATGTCGATGATGTGCTGCGCGCGGCGGATCGTGTCCT
>JAKORH010000394.1 GCA_029777935.1 Pseudomonadota bacterium | reverse complement strand
GGGCCGTGCAGCCAAGGAATGGCGCGAGGCGATGAACCAATTTGCGATCGCCTACGGCGATCGCTTCACCCGAGGCGCCGCGTAACATGCGGCACCGACTTGCCCACCGCGGCGCGCGTTTGCGTTCGTCGCAAGCGACGCCCGCGCGCCGCCGTGGACAAGTCTCTTCCCCGCTTCACACACAGAAATTCAGACAGTCCCGGTGTTCGTCATCCGCAACCCCCACGTATTCCCCAACTCCGTGTACCACACCTCTCCCATCGGGCTGCCGGTGCACTTGTAGCCGAAGTACTGCTGCGGGTAGCCACTTCCGGGGTTAAAGTCGCTATCGCAGTTGCTGCTGGGTCCAGTGTTCGTGGACGGCAGCGACCAGCCGGGAAAGCGCCCGACTGTCAGGTTGGCCGCCCAGTACATCGCGGTACCCACGGTGGTGGCCGGGCCCCACTTGAAATCATCGTTGGCGTAGTTCCAATTTGCCAGCCAAGTCAGGTTCAGCTCGGTGTCGTAGACGAACACCATGTCCGGGTTCGGCGCCGTGCCTGCCGCATTCAACAAGTTCACCGGGAAGCCGTTGATGTTGCGGCCCAGGAGTGTGCCGTCCATCCCGTTCGTGCCGTACCACGTGCCTTGGGTCGTGATGATTGCGGCCTGCGCGGCGCCGGCGCACAGCATCGTAACTGCCGCCAGAAAGCCTTTCAGCACCCTTGCCGCCGCCCCGACTTGCCCTTGCTCGATCATGACGACCTCTCCCCCTTGGATCGCTCGCCGAAACGCTTCTCTCAGGGCCCTGCGCCTGTAATGACCGCCGAGCCGCAACCTTTATCGAATGGTGCGCCACTGGCAGTCGATTGAATTGACGCGAGACAGGTGCCAAGATCGCATGCAACTGTTTCTTCGCGCCTGAGTTTTCACTCGCGCGGCGAGCGGTAAGGAATCCGATAATCCTGCACTGCGAAAAGCGGGCCAGGAGCTTCCAGTCAGCCCGACCTGGGCGCTCGTTGCTGATCGCGTCCGTTCTGTCGATCGGGCACGCCTCGGCGCCTGTCCTTTGCCCATGGAGGCTCACGGCGACTTCCGCCCGCTGCCACGGCACACCGGCACACGCGCGCGCGGCTGCTTCACGTGCACGCACTTTCACGGTCGCATGAACCGGCGCGTGCTCGGTGGCGACACGTTCGGCGTTAACGTCGTCGTGCGAACGTTGTCCAATCTGGAAATCGGGGTGATCGATTCAGCCGCGGCGGCGAGTGTCAGTAACGCCAACGCTTCAGGCCGGCTTAGAGCCGATGTCTGTCCATCAATATGCATCAGCACAAACGGCAAGGCCGCCCGAACACCAATTCGCGCGTCGACGAAATCAACTCTGCTACCCGCGATAAGCGCTATGAAATCGCGATTCCCGCACTCGCCCCAGCCGTCAATACGGCCCGGAGATGACGCTTACTATGATCCTGTCCATAGAAGTGGCCGCGGATTCTTGAACACGGCTGAAAGTGGATAGGCTGCTCCCGTGGGCGAGGATAGAGCCCGAGCGATAGGAGCAGAGGGGATGAGCATGAGACCGCGCCGCAACCACGCAGCGGCGTTCAAAGCGAAGGTGGCGCTGGAGGCGATCAAGGTTCAAGCGGCCATCGACCCGACACGCAATTGACCCGCGGCAGCGTCGTGCCGCGCTGTCTTGATCTACTTGCGCCTTGAATTCAACGCGCAAGCCTGCGAATCATGAATCCGTTCGCTCAGAGGTGCACCATGACATCACGCTCGATGCCAGCAGTCCTGATCGCCTTGGGTCTTTCGCTCGCCGATCCGACTGCGGCCGTGGTCATTCGTCACGACCTGAGCGAAAGTCTCTATCTCGATCTTGCGGACGCATATCCGTCGGTCGGTGCGATCCAACTGCCCAACACGCTGTGCAGCGGCACCCTGGTGACGGCGAGCCTCGTGCTGACGGCGGCCCACTGCGTGGATCCGAACGGAACAAACGTCAGCAGCGTGAGTCCGGCCAGCGCGTTCTTCCGATTGGGCGCCGACGTATCGCATCCGCTCAGCATCACGCCGGTGGGCGCGATATTCGTGAACAGCTGGTCAGGGGCGGTCGCCATGGATATGGCTTTGCTGCAACTCGCGAATCCAATTCCGAGCACGAGCGCGGTTCCGCTGCTGATCAATCCGTTCACCACCTTCGACCGGCCGGGAACACCTGGCGACGTCGGCGTCATCGCCGGCTTCGGCCAGGACGGGAACGGGCTCAATCCTGCCAGCGGTGTGGGGATTAGGCGGGCAGGGACGAATTTCATCTATCTTGACGCTCAATTGCGACCAGACGTGTTGCTGTTCGACTTCGACCGGCCGGACGGCAGCACAGGACCGGACGGCCTCCCTCTACCCAGCACGATGGGCCAGCCGTGGCTCGAGGCGATGAGCTGCAGCGGGGACAGCGGTGGTCCACTGATGAGTCCGGCCTTCCCGTCGTCCGCGAACCCACTCGCGACCGGGCAGATCGTCGGGGTACTGAGTTCGGAACTCGTGATCTCAGGTTCCGGTATCGCGCATTGCGCCTATGGTTCGATCGGCGAAGCAGCATGGGTCGGGTTGGGCGCCAACCTCAATTTCCTCACGGCACACGGCGTACCGATTGAGTTTGGACGCGCAGACGAACCCGCGTCGCTCGCGCTGCTGGGGATTGCGCTTGGGAGCCTGTCGCTCGCACGCCAATTTGCTCGACCGCGGAGGAGCGCCGCGCGTGTGCGTGAGCGCGGCCTGGTCGGTCTTACTCCTTGAACCGGGGGAGTTGCCGCATCGACTTGTGGCGCTCGATCCACGCGATAGCGCAACCTGCAATGGCCAGCAGCAGCAGCGCGGGCGGCTCCGGCAACTCGCGAGTGTGGTACTTGTATTGGTAATTGACGGTGATGTCCATGAAGTGATCGGCCGGAAGCGTGAAGCTCCAGACCGGCGCAGTGATGACTTCTCCGTTGCGATCGCAGTCCTGCGTCGGATAACCGGCGCCGAAGCCGGTGCACAGCAGATGCTCGTCCTCGTAAAGGTAGCCGGAGAAGTAGCGCGGATCCTGCGTATATCCGAGGCTGGTCGTCTCCAATCGGATCGAAGCGAAGATGTCGGCTTCGGCGAGGTCCATCGACGAAGTGGGATCGATCGTCAGGAACGTATTCAGCCACAGTCGGGGCGTCGCCACGAGCGGTAGGTCCACTTCCGCGACGTTGTACAGGCGGATGTGATAACCATCCCGCGCCCAGGCGGTCGCCTCGGAGCGGCGGCCGAGCGCGCTCGCCTCGGCCGAGCCGGCGACGAATACCTGCCAGGAACCGAGTTCGGAGTGACCACGGTCAATTTCGCGCAGCGGAGTGGGGTTCGCCGATGTCGCTTCATCGCCTCGCCGGCCGACCGGAATCAGGTCTGGAACAAGACGTCCAGGCGATCATCAACCTTGTCGAGCGCCGAGCGTCGGGCGACTGGTGGACGATCAGTCACCGGAGTTCGCGCCTCTGGAAGCCAGACGCGTGAGCGTCAAATACGTGGAGATACGTTGTCGCTCCCGATGTGTGACGTTCGTCAGCCGAGCGACAACTCGTGAATTCGCCGCTGGCCACTTGCATGCTGCAAGGGATCGGTGAACGGCGCGCTGCGTTCAGAGTTGAAACCGGCGCCCGCGTTGACCCGAGGCAACTTGCCCATGAAGTCGCGGGGTAGCGTTTGTTTCGTTTTGAAGCGGAGAACTCAGATGGGGCGCGCAGAGCCAGTTAGCGCGATCCAAGGGCAATCGACGCTCTTGCTTCGCGCTTTCAAAGCGGTCGCAGGTGGTTTGCTTGCCGTCGTTTCATTGACTGCGACAGCCGTCTTGCTTCCATTCGAAGGACGCGACATGTTCGGCCTTCCGGTCGCAGCGAACTCTGCCAATGCTGTCTTCGAGTACGACCCCAATCTCGACATCACGTGGCTGAGGGACTGGAACGTTCTGGAAGGTCAAGGCGTTGGGTTGGGCGGGCGTGTCCCGTGGAGTTACGCGAGCGACTGGGCCGCAAGCCTGACCTTTTCGTATATCGGCGGCGACTGGAGGTTGCCGAAGCTGTTGCCCCCGAAGGGCGTCACCTGGTGCTTTGGTGTGAACTACTGCACGGACAGCGAACTCGGGTATCTGTATCACATCGAATTGGGGAACTCGGACTGTCTTCTCTTCCCATGCACTGAGCCGCGCAACGTTGGGCCATTCCTGAATATGGAAGTTGGTACTCCTGTCTACCCATATTGGATGAGAGATCAACTGACCTCCGATTCCCGCTGGGTCTACTACTACCAGGATGGGAATCAGGTCGCAGAGGTCATTGAACGCGGGAACTACATTGCATGGGGTTATGCCGTCGCTGTGCATGACGGTGACGTGTACTACTACCGGCCCAGCCATGCCCCTGAGCCTGGGACGCTCGCCCTTCTCGGCATCGGGCTGGCTGGTCTTGTGACAACGCGTCGGCGAAAACAGTAGTTGTCGGCCGCCCTGTCGCAGCCCCGCTTCGCAGGCTGCGTAAGAAGTCCCGGGCACGCGACGCCGACGCGCTTCGCGGGGAACACGCCGGCACTGGGACGGTTGCGACAGGAGTGCTGGCTGCCGTTTCAGCGAATAGCACACGTTCGACTTCGCTGGGGATGCGAACGAGCATGCTCCTGAGCGCGGGCTTTCCTGGCGGCAGATTTCTGTGACGATCCTGTCCGGCAGCGACGCCGCGGTCTCGGTGCGAGCGCGCGGGGCGGCGACCCGTCGACGTGGATCCGCGTCGACTCATACCTTCAAAGCGGAGCCGGTCGCGGGCACTCCGAGTCCGCGCCACGGTCGAAAGCCGGCGCAGAATGCGCACATCCGGCGAAGGTTCGTCGCAGCGTCTCGCAGAGGAGGAAGTGATGGCATCGAAATCGTCCAACGCCGCGGCCCGCGCGGCCTTTCTCGCGGCGCGCGAAATCCTGTGGCGGCATCGAACAGACCTGGACGCCGCGGTGCGCGAGTTCAGGTGGCCGGCGCTGACGCACTTCAACTGGGCGCTCGACCACTTCGACGCGATGGCCGCGGGCAACGAGCGGACCGGACTGTGGATCGTCAACGAGGACGGCTCCGAGCAGAAGCGCACGTTCGGCGAACTGGCGCGGCGCTCGAACCAGGTGGCCAACTTCCTGCGCGCACAGGGCGTGCGGCGCGGCGACCGCATCCTGCTGATGCTGGGCAACGAGGTCGCGCTGTGGGAAAGCATGCTGGGCGCGTTCAAGCTCGGCGCGGTGCTGGTGCCGACGACCGCGTTGCTGTCGGTCGACGCGCTGCGCGACCGCATCGAGCGCGGCCAGGTGCGCCACGTGATCGCCGCGGCCGCGCTGGCGGAGAAGTTCTCGAGCTTCGATGGGCTGACCGCGCGCATCTGCGTCGGCGCCGCGCCGGCCGGCTGGCAGTCGTTCGCGGACAGCGCGGCGGCCGCGGATGCCTTCGAAGCCGACGGCCCGACCGGCGCCGACGATCCTCTGCTGCTGTATTTCACGTCGGGCACGACGTCGCTGCCGAAGATGGTGCTGCACACGCATCAGAGCTACCCGGTCGGCCACCTGTCGACGATGTACTGGCTGGGCCTGCAGCCGGGCGACATCCATCTGAACGTGTCGTCGCCGGGTTGGGCCAAGCACGCGTGGAGCTGCTTCTTCGCGCCGTGGAACGCCGGTGCCTGCGTCTTCATCCACAACTCGGCGCGCTTCAGCGCGGCCGCGTTGCTGGAGACGCTGGCGCGGTGCGGCGTGACTTCGCTGTGCGCGCCGCCGACGGTCTGGCGCATGCTGATCCAGGAGGACCTTGCCGCCCACCGCGGCCGGCTGAAGCTGCGCGAGGTCACCGGCGCGGGCGAGCCGCTGAACCCGGAGATCATCGACCGCGTGCACGAGGCCTGGGGGCTGCCGCTGCGCGATGGCTACGGCCAGACGGAGACCACCGCGCAGATCGGCAACGCGCCCGGCCAGCGGCTGAAGCCCGGATCGATGGGGCGCGCGCTGCCGGGCTACGAAGTCGTCCTGCTGGACGCCGACGACCGGCCCGCCGAAGAGGGCGAGATCTGCCTGAAGATCGACCCGCGGCCGGTCGGGTTGATGAAGGGCTACGAGGACAGCCCGGGCAAGACGGCCGACGTGATGCGCCATGGCTACTACCACACCGGGGACGTCGCCAGCCGCGACCGCGACGGGTATCTGACGTTCGTGGGCCGTGCCGATGACGTCTTCAAGGCCTCCGACTACCGCATCAGTCCGTTCGAGCTGGAAAGCGCGCTGCTCGAGCACGCTGCGGTGACCGAGGTCGCCGTCGTGCCGAGCCCCGATCCTCTGCGGCTCGCGGTGCCCAAGGCGTTCATCACGCTCGCCGCGGGAAGGCAGGCCGATGCCGCGCTGGCGCAGGACATCCTGGCGTTCGCGCGCAAGCGCCTCTCGGCGTTTCAGCGCGTGCGCCGCATCGAGTTCGTCGTGGAGCTGCCGAAGACGGTGTCCGGAAAGATCCGCCGCGTCGAACTGCGGCGGCTCGAGGCCGATCGGCGTGGACGCGGCGTGCGCGAACCGGGCGAACACTTCGAGGACGACTTCCCGGATCTGAAATCCGGCGCGTAGCGACCTTGGCAGTCCGCAGCAGCACGTGCTCCGGGTTCGCGTTCAACCCCGCACGCGCCGAATCAGCCGATCGACCAGCGGGCTGCCGATAGACACCAGCCAGCTCACCACGCTGTACTTGACGAGCTTGCCGGCGAACAGCGCGGCAAACATCGCCACGGGCTCGAGGTGCGCGCTGGCCGCGATCGCGAGCGCCGGCGTCTGCGGCAACGGCGCCGCCGCGACCGCGCCGAGCGCGGCCACGCCGTATTCCTGCACCGCCTGCACGATCCGCTGCCACAGCGGCGACGCGGCGAGTTCGGGAAAGGCGGCGTAGAGCGGCATCCAGCCGAGGTGCCGGAAGCCGCTGACCATCACGATCGCCCCGAGCGCGCCGCCGAGCGACGAGAAGAACACCAGCGTCTTCCAGCGCTGCGGCGTCAGCCACAGCGCGCCGACCAGGATCGCGGTATACGGCACGCTCGCGGTCAGCGTCAGCGCAAACGCGATCACGCCGGCGAGCGGACCGTACCAGCGGCTGCCGGTCGTCGCCGCCAGCAGGTGCAACGCGCGATTGAGCGCGCGTTGCCTAACGTGCGGCATCGCGCGCCGCGGCGAGCCGCGCCTCGGCGTCGGCGACGGCCTTCTCCAGCGCGCGCACGCGCTCCTCGTATGCGGGCGAGTGCCGCACGAAACCCTTGCGCGCGGTGCCCATGATGTCGCCTTCGCGCGGGTCGCGGCCCTTTTCGAGATCGTCCTTCGCCTGCGCGAGCGCGCGCTCGGCGTCCGCGACCGCGGCGTCCTTGCGCCCCTGCTCCTCGGCGCGCTGCTTCAGCCGCGCGTCGACCTCGGCGGCCGACGGCGATGGCCGGTTCATGGCAGGCGCCGGCGATGGCCGGCTCGTGGCGGGTGCCGGTGCGGCGGCCGCGGGCGCAGCCGGCGCGGAATCGAATTCGCGTTTCTCCAGGATCGTCGCGTCGGGCGGCGGCCGGTCCGTGAACGCGATCGAGCCGTCCTTCAGCCGCACCTTGTAGATCGTGGTGTCGGCCGCGGCGGCGCTCATTGCGGCACTCAGCACGGCGAGCAGCGTGACCAGCAAGGCAAGGCGAAGCGGGCGCACCATCGCGGGGCCTCCTTGAAATCCGTCAATGTGAACGTAACGCCGGCGCGCCGCGGCCACAACGGGGCGAATCGACTAGCGCTTGTCGTCGGTCAGTTCGCGATACAGCCCGATGTAACGCGCCGCCGCCGCGTCCCACGAGAAATCCTGCGCCATCGCGCGCTGCTGGACTCGGCGCCACGCGACGCGGTCGCGGTACAACGCGATCGCGCGCCGCGCCGCCGCCAACAGCGCGCGCGGCTCGGGCGCTTCGAATCCGAATCCGGTGGCGGTATCGGCCGCCAGCGACTGCGCGTCCGCGTCGACGACGGTGTCGGCGAGCCCGCCGACCCGCCGCACCAGCGGCAGCGCTCCGTAGCGCAGCCCGTAGAGCTGCGTCAGCCCGCACGGCTCGAAGCGCGACGGCAGCGCGATCAGGTCGGCGCCGGCGATGATCCGGTGCGCGAGCGCCTCGTCGTAGCCGAAGCGCACCGCGACCTGCTGCGGATGCGCGGCGGCGAGCCGGCGCAGCGCGTTCTCGATCGCCGCCTCGCCGCTGCCGAGCAGCGCGAACTGCGCGCCGTCGGCGATCAGTTCCGGCGCGATGCGCGCCACCAGATCAATGCCCTTCTGCTGCGTCAGGCGGCTCACGACGCCGAACAACGGCGCGTCGGGCGCAGTGTGCAATCCGAGCTCCGCCTGCAGCGCACGCTTGGCGGCCTGCTTGTGCTCGAGGTGCCCGCCGTCGTAGTGCGCATCGACGTACGGGTCGCGCGCGGGATTCCACACCGCGCCGTCGACGCCGTTCAGGATCCCGTGCACGTGGGCGGCGCGCTGCGTGAGCGCGCCCTCGAGCCCGCAGCCGAACTCGGGCGTGCGGATCTCGCGCGCGTAGGTCGGGCTGACGGTCGTGATGCGGTCGGCGTAGCGGATGCCGGCCTTCATCGGCGAGGCCGAGCCGAAGAACTCGATGCCGTCGATCGTGAACAGCCGCTGCGGCAACTGCAGCGCGGGCAACAGATCGGGTTCGAACAGGCCCTGGAATGCAAGATTGTGGATCGTGAACACCGTGCGGCACGGCGCGGCCGGATGCAGCGCGAGGTATGCGCATGCCAGCGCGGCGTGCCAGTCGTGCCCGTGCACGATCTGCGGCCGCCAGCGGCGGTCGAGATCCCCGGCGCCGAGGTGTGCGGCGATCCACGCCAGCAGCCCGAAACGCAGGGCGTTGTCGCTCCAGTCGCTGCCGTCCGGCGCGACGTACGGGTGGCCGGCGCGCCCGTAGAGGAACGGCGCGTCGATCACGTACGCCCGCACGCCGACGCCGTCGAGCGCGCCGAAGCGCACGTCGATCGTGGCGGCGCCGAACGCGGCGCCGAAGCTCGCGACCTTGCGCGCCGGCTTGAACGCCGCGAGGATCGCCGGATAGCCGGGCAGCAGCAGCCGCGCATCGACGCCGCTCCGCGCCAGTGCCGGCGGCAGCGCGGCGATCACGTCGCCGAGCCCGCCGGTCTTCACCAGCGGAAAGATCTCGGCGGCCGCGTGCAGCACGCGCAGGGATCGCGCCTTCATCGCCGCCGCCTCACGCGAGCGCGCGCAGCATGTCGGCGTTGATCAGCGTGACGCCGCCGGCCGTGCGGTGGAAGCGCCGCGCGTCGGCCTCGGGGTCCTCGCCGACGACCAGGTCGTCCGGCAGCCGGCAACCGCGATCGACGACGACCCGCGTCAGCCGCACGCGCCGTCCGACCTCCACGTGCGGCAGCAGCACCGACCAGTTGACGGTCGAATACGAGTGCACGCGGCACGACGAGAACAGCAGCGACCGGTGCAGCGCGCCGGAGATGATGCAGCCGCCGGAAACCATCGACTCGATCGCGATGCCGCGCCGGTCCGCCGTGTTGTGCACGAACTTCGCCGGCGGAAGCTGCTCCTGCCAGGTCCAGATCGGCCAGCTCGTGTCGTAGAGGTTGAACTGCGGCTTGGTCGCGGTCAGGTCGATGTTGGCTTCCCAGTAGGCGTCGATCGTGCCGACGTCGCGCCAGTACGGCTGCTCGTCGCCTTCGCTCAGCACGCAGCTCTCGGCGAACGACTGCGCCCACGCGACGCCGTTTCGCACCGCGGCCGGGATGATGTCGCGGCCGAAATCGTGCGTCGAATCCGCGCTCGTGATGTCGCGCTCCAGTTCGTCGTACAGGTACTGCGCGTTGAACACGTACAGGCCCATGCTCGCCAGCGCCGTGTCGGGCTTGCCCGGCATCGGCGGCGGATCCCTCGGCTTCTCGACGAAGCTCGTGATGCGGCCGCGCTCGTCGACCGCCATCACGCCGAAGCTCGACGCCTCGGCGCGGGGCACTTCGATGCAGCCGACCGTGCACTCGGCGCCCTGGCCGACGTGGAACGCCAGCATCCGGCGATAGTCCATCTTGTAGACGTGATCGCCGGCCAGCACCACGATGTAGCGCGGCTGGTACGAGCGGATGATGTCGATGTTCTGGTACACCGCGTCGGCCGTGCCGCGGTACCACGACTGTTCGTCGATGCGCTGCTGCGCCGGCAGCAGGTCGATGAACTCGTTCATCTCCGCCTTCAGGAACGCCCAGCCGCGCTGCAGGTGGCGCAGCAGGCTGTGCGACTTGTACTGCGTGACCACGCCGATGCGGCGCAGGTACGAGTTCATGCAGTTCGACAGCGCGAAGTCGATGATGCGGAACTTGCCGCCGAAGTACACCGCGGGCTTCGAGCGCAGGTCGGTCAGCGGCCCGAGCCGGCTGCCGCGGCTGCCCGCGAGCACCAGCGCGATCGCCTGGCGCGCCGGCTCGTTGTGGACGCCGCCGCTCATGGGCACGGTGCACTCCCTCTTTTCGGCCTGCGATTCATTATCGCTGCGCGTGGCGCAAGTGCCAGCGCGCCGCCTTGCGTTCGGTCAGAAGGTGTGAATCTTTCTACTGCGCGTCCCGATCTCGCACCTGCGCTGCTCGCTGTACGATTTTGTACAGGTCCGCTGCTCGGCGCGACCTCGGGCCGCTCGCGACGAAATCTTCACACCTTCTCAGGTTTGCGGCGAATCGTCCCACGCGTCGGGCGCGCCCGGGGCACGGCCGAACGCGGTGGTCACGCGCGCCAGCCGTCGCGCCGCATCGGGCCCGACCAGATCCCAGTCGAAGCGCCACGTCCAGCAGTCGGTGCGGCCCGGCATGTTCAGCCGGTGCTCGGTGCCCAACCCCAGCACGTCCTGCAGCGGGAAGACCGCGAGCTTTGCCACCGACGCCGACACCGCGCGCAGCATCGCCCAGTGCACGTCGCGGTCGTCCTTTCCGGCGCCGAGGTATTCGCGCGCGAACGCGCGTGCGCGCGGCGACGCGGTAGCCCACCATCCGCGCGACGTGTCGTTGTCGTGCGTGCCGGTATAGGCGGCGCAGTTGTCGGCGTAGTTGTGGGGCAGGAACGGATGCTCCGCGTCGCCGTCGAAGGCGAACTGCAGCACGCGCATCCCTGGCAGGCCGAAGCGGTCGCGCAACTCGGTCACGTCGGGCGTGATCACGCCCAGGTCCTCCGCGATCAGCGGCAGCGCGCCGAGGGCGGCGCGCAGCGCCTCGAACAGCTCCGCGCCCGGTGCGGCGACCCAGCGGCCGTCGATTGCGGTGGTACTCGCGGCCGGGATCTCCCAGTACGCGGCGAGTCCCCGGAAGTGATCGATGCGCACGAGGTCCGCATGCGCGAGCTGGCGCCGCATGCGCTCGACCCACCATGCATAGCGGTCGCGCCGCATCGCGTCCCAGTCGTACAGCGGATTGCCCCAGCGCTGCCCGGTCGCGCTGAAGTAGTCGGGCGGCACGCCGGCGACCACGGCCGGCTCGAAATCGGCGCCGAGCCGATACAGGTGCGGCCGCGCCCAGCAGTCGGCCGAGTGGTGCGCGACGTACAGCGGCGCATCGCCGATCAGCAAGATGCCCTTGCCGTTCGCGTAGCGCTTGAGATCCTGCCATTGGCGATCGAAGCACCACTGCACGAACTGCCAGAACCGGAGCGCATCGGCGCAGCGCGTCCGCGCCGCGGCGAGCGCGTCCGGATCGCGGCGCGCGAGCGGCGCCGGCCAGCGCGGCCAGTCGCCGCCGATCTCGCCGGCCAATTCGCCGGCCAGCGCCATGAACAGCGCGTAGTCGTCGAGCCAGTGCGCCTCGCGTGCGCGCCAGGCGTCGAAGTCGTCGCGCTCGTGCGGCGCGCCGCGTGCCGCGAATCCGGCGTGCGCCTGCGCGAGCTTGTCGAGCCGCCACGGCACCACGCGGTCGAACGCGACATGCCGCGCGTCGAACGCGGCGGCTTCCTCGGCCGCGATCGGCGCCAGCCAGCCGCGCTGAACGAGCGGCTCGAGCGCGATCAGCAGCGGGGAGCCGGCGAACGTCGATACGCTGGCGTACGGCGAATTGCCCGGCCCGACCGGGTTCAGCGGCAGCACCTGCCACGCGCTCTGCCGCGCCGCTGCCAGCCAGTCGACGAAGTGATATGCGCCCGGTCCGAGGTCGCCGCTGCCGTGCGGCCCCGGCAGCGAAGTCGGATGCAACAGGATGCCCGAGCGGCGGCGGTCAAGCATCGCGTTCGGCCTGCAGCACGACGACGCTCGCCGGCGGCACGTCGATCCTCTCGCGCGCGTGCGGCGGCGCCTCCTCCGACGAATCGAACACCACGCGCCAGTCGCCCGCCGGAAGCGCGAAATCGACCGTGCCGCTCTCGGCATTGAAGATCAGCAGCGTGCTGACTTGCGAATCGGCGGGCGAAACCACGGGCGAAACCACGCGCACGCCGAGGCAGTGGCGGCGCGGATCGTGCCAGTCGTCCACGCGCGGCTCGCGGCCCTCGGGCACGAGCCACGTCGCTTCGCGCCGGCCGTACCACGCGTCGCGCGCCAGCGATGCGCCCGCGCGCCGCAGCCGGATCAGCCGCGCGGCGAGTTCGGCCAGTTCCGCATCGGCGCGCTCCCAGTCGATCCAGCTCGTATCGTTGTCCTGGCAGTACCCGTTGCTGTTGCCGCGCTGCGTGCGGCCGAGCTCGTCGCCGGCGAGCAGCATCGGCGTGCCCTGCGCGAGCAGCACGGTGGCGAGCAGCGCGCGCGCCAGGCGCTGCCGCTGCCGGTTGATCGCCGCGTCGTCGGTTTCGCCCTCGACGCCGCAGTTGACGCTGTGCTCGGTCGGGCGGCCGTCGCGGTTGTCCTCGCCGTTGGCCTCGTTGTGCTTGGAGGCAAAGCTGACGAGATCGCGCAGCGTCATGCCGTCGTGCGCGGCGACGTAGTTGACGCTGGCGCTCGGCCGCCGCAGGCCGTGGTGGAAACGGTCACTCGAGCCCAGCAGCCGCCGCGCGAACTCGGCGCGGTCCGCGCTGCGCGTCAGCCAGAACTGCCGCACGCTGTCGCGGAAGCGGTCGTTCCACTCGAGGAAGCCGCCCGGAAAACGGCCGAGCTGAAAGCCGCCCGGCCCCAGATCCCACGGCTCGGCCACCAGCCGCACGCGCGCCAGCAGCGGGTCCTGCAGCAGCGCGACGAAGAACGGCGCGCGCGGATCGAAGCCGTGCGTGGTGCGTCCGAGCACGGGCGCCAGATCGAAGCGGAAGCCGTCCGCGCCCATGAACTCGACCCAGTAGCGCAGCGCGTCGAGCACGAACTGCGTCACGCGCCGGTGATGGATGTGCACCGTGTTGCCGCAGCCGGTGACGTCGTCGTAGCGCGCGGGATCGTCGTGGCGCAGCCGGTACCACAGCGCGTTGTCGAGCCCGCGGAAAGACAGCGTCGGCCCGAGTTCGTTGCCTTCTGCGGTGTGGTTGAACACGACGTCGATCAGCACTTCGAAACCGGCGGCGTGCAGCGCGTCGACCATGGCGCGGAACTCGGCTCGCGTGGCGGCGGGGTCGTCGGGCGTGCTCGACAGGCGCGGGTCGGGGCAGAAGTAGCCGATGGTGTTGTAGCCCCAGTAGTTGACGAGGCCGCGCGCGGTGATCGGCTCTTCGTTGAGCGCGTAATGCACCGGCTGCAGCGCGATCGTCGTGACGCCCAGCCGCGCCAGGTGCGCGATCGCGGCCGGGTGCGCCAGCCCGGCGAACGTGCCGCGCAGCGGCGGCGGCACGTCGGGGTGCCGCCGCGTGAAGCCCTTGACGTGCAGTTCGTACAGCACGACGTCGGCTGCCGGCAGCGGCGCCCGCGCCGCGGCGAGCGGCGCATCGACGGCGGCGACGCGCGCCTTCAGCGCGAACGCGGCGTTGTCGCGCGCGTCGAACGAGCGGTGCGACTGCGCATCGCCGCGCCGCCAGCCGAAGTGCTCGTCGCGCCACTCGAAGCGGCCGACGATCTCGCGCGCGTACGGATCGAGCAGCAGCTTGTGCGGATTGAAGCGGTGGCCGGCGTCGGGTTTGTATTCGCCGTGCGCGCGCAGTCCGTACACGAGGCCGGCGCCTGCGCCGGGAAGAAAGCCGTGCCACACGCCGTCGCTGCACGCGGGCAGCGGGTAGCGCGCCAGTTCGCGCTGATCCGCGGCGTCGAAAAGGCAAAGCTCGATCGCGCGCGCGCGCTCGCTCACGACGGCGAAGTTCACGCCGCCGTCTTGCACGGTGGCGCCGAGCGGATGGGGCAGGCCGGCGCGCAGCGCGCCGCCGTCGCTCACGGCGCGCAGATCCCCGGCTGCGGCCCGGTTCTCGACCGCGTCAGATCCACAGCATCAACCCCAGTTCGAACGGATGCGCCAACAGCGGATGGCGCGGATAGGCGCGGATCCGGTACTCGAAGCGGCCGCAGCGCTCGGGCGCCAGGTGCAGTTCATAGCGCTGCGTTTCCGTCTCGTCGGCCCCGCCGCTGGGCGCAAGCGGCAGCGGGTCGTCGCGGTCGGCGGGCCCGTGCGAGCCATCGTGCAGCAGCACTTCGACCGCGATGTCCTCCGCGCGCAAACCGTTCAGCGCGACGTCGACCGCCAGATGCACGCCTTCGCCGTAGACGAGGCGGCGCACCGCCTGGTCGACGCGCCTGGCCTTCACGCCGGGCCAGCGCGCGTACATGCGCTCCTTCCAGCGCGCAAGCTCGCGCGCGCGCGCGCATTCCTCGGCGGCGACGCGGCGGCCGAGATCGGCCGCCGGCCGGTAGAAGCCCGTCACGTACTCGGTCAGCATGCGCTCGGTGTTGAAACGCGGCATGAGCGTCGCGATCGCCTCCTTGCCCATCGACACCCAGCCCGGCGAAAAGCCCATCGGGCCGCGGTCGTAATAGAGCGGGATCACCTGGTCCTGCAGGATCTCGTAGATCGAGCGCACCTCGCCGCGGTTGCGCACGTCCACGTTCTGGTCCTCGGGAATCGGCGTGATCGCCCAGCCGTTGCCGGGCGCATAGCCTTCGTCCCACCAGCCGTCGCGGATCGACAGGTTCAGCACCCCGTTCATCGCGGCCTTCATGCCCGAGGTGCCGCACGCCTCGAGCGGATAGGTCGGATGATTGAGCCACACGTCCACGCCCGACGTGAGCCGCCGCGACAGCCGCAGGTCGTAGCCTTCGACCAGCAGGATCTTGCCTTCGAAGTGCGGCAGGCGCGCGATCTCGGCGATGCGCCGCATCAGGTCCTGGCCGGGCCGGTCGTCCGGATGCGCCTTGCCGGCGAAGACGAACAGCAGCGGCCGCTGCGGATCGTTGACGAGTTCCTCGAGCAGGTCGAGTTGCTCGAACATCAGGGTGGCGCGCTTGTAGGTGGCGAAGCGGCGCGCGAAGCCGATCGTCAGCACCTTCGGATCGTTCGGATCCGCGCACCGGAGCAGCCGATCGGCATGCGCTTCGCTGCCATGCGCGCGCCGCACCTGGCGGCGGATCCGGTACGCGATCAACTGCAGCATCTGCGCCTTCAGGTACTGGCGCACGCTCCAGAAGATGTGGTCGGGGATCTCGTGCACGCGGCGCCAGTACTCGCGGTCCGGCAGCCGCTGGGTCCACTCAGGGCCGAGAAAGCGATCGAAGATGTCGATCCATTCCGACGCGAGGAAGGTGGGCGCGTGCACGCCGTTGGTCACGTAGGAGATCGGGTTCTCTTCGGGCGGCACCTGTGGCCACAGCTCGCGCAGCATGTGCGAGCTGACGCGGCCATGGATGCGGCTGACGCCGTTGCGGTGGCGCGAGCCGCGCACCGCGAGCGCGGTCATGTTGAAATCGGGACTGGCCGGCGTGCGGCCGAGCGCCATCAGCGCCGGCAGGTCGATGCCTTGCGCGCTGCAGAACCCGCTGAAATAGCGCTGGATCATCTCCTCGGAGAAATGATCGTGCCCCGCCGGCACCGCGGTGTGCGTGGTGAAGACGGTGCTGGCGGCCACTGCCTCGAGCGCGGCGGCGAAGTCGAGCCCGCGCGACATGTGCTCGCGCATGCGCTCGAGCACGAGGAACGCCGCGTGCCCCTCGTTGATGTGCCACACGGTCGGCTGCAGATTCAGCGCCGCCAGCGCGCGCACGCCGCCCATGCCGAGCACGATCTCCTGCTCGATGCGCGTGTTGCGGTCGCCGCCGTACAGCCGGTGCGCGATCGAGCGGTCGTGCTCGCTGTTCTCGGGCAGGTCGGTGTCGAGCAGTACCAGCTTCACGCGCCCGATGTGCGCCAGCCACACCTTGACCTGCACCGTGCGATCGCCGACCTCGATCGGGATGTGCAGTTCGCGCCCGTCGTCGCTGCGCGCCGGCGCCACCGGCAGGTCGTCGAAATCGGCGTCGTGGTAGGTCGCGCGCTGATTGCCGTCGGAGTCGATCTCCTGAGTGAAGTAACCCTGCCGGTACAGCAGGCCGACGCCGACGAAGGGCAGGGCCGAATCGGCCGCGGTCGTGCAGTGGTCGCCGGCGAGAATGCCGAGCCCGCCCGAATAGATCGGCAGGCTTTCGTGAAAGCCGAACTCGGCGCAGAAGTACGCGACCAGATCGCCTTCGGCGAGCCATTCGCCGTTGGCGCGCCGCGGCCTGCGCGCCAGGTACGTGTCGTACGAGGACATGACGCGGTTGTAGTGCGACAGGTAGCCCGGATCCTCGGCCACCTCTTCGAGCCGGCGCTGGTCGACCTGGTTCAGGAACGCCTTCGGGCTGTGGCTGCAGCTCTCCCACAATGCCGCATCGAGGCGCGCAAACAGTCCGCGCGCCGACAGATCCCAGCTGTAGTACAGGTCGCCCGCGATTTCGGCCAGCCGCGCCAGGCGCGGTGGCAGCGTTGGCCGGATTTCGAGGCTGAAGCGGGTGCCTGGTTGTTCCATTGGTCTTCTCGCGGTCAGCGACGATCGTGAAGCTTACCGAAACGACGCGCGCAGTTGCTTGCGCGGGCGGGTTCGAGAACCGGTTCTAGAATCGAACGCATGTCTGCGCCGTTCGCCCCCTCGTTCGTACATCTACGACTGCATTCGGAGTTCTCGGTCGCTGACGGCCTGGTGCGGATCGACGACGCGGTGAAGGCCGCGGCCGCGGACGGGCAGGGCGCGCTCGCGCTGACCGACAGCGCCAACCTGTTCGGCACCGTGCGTTTCTACAAGGCCGCGCGCGCCAGGGGCGTGAAGCCGATACTCGGCTGCGACCTGTGGATCAGCAACGAGACCGATCGCGATCACGCGTACCGGCTGCTGGTGCTGGTGCAGGATCACGCGGGGTACTTGAACCTGTGCGAGCTGCTGACGCGCGCGTACCTCACGAACCAGCATCGCAACCGCGCCGAGCTGCGCAACGACTGGCTCGGGGCAGTCGCCACGCGCGGGCTGATCGCGCTGTCGGGCGCGGCCGAGGGCGAGGTCGGCGCGCAACTGCTGGCCGGCAACCGCGCCGCGGCGCGCGCGGCCGCGCAGCGGCTCGGCTCCGCGTTTCCTCATCGTTTCTATCTGGAATTGCAGCGCGCCGGCCGCGCCAGCGACGAAGCGTGCGTGAAGGCATCGCTGGCGCTCGCGCTCGACCTCGGCCTTCCGGTGGTCGCCACGCATCCAGTGCAGTTCGTCGCGCCCGACGAGTTCCGCGCGCACGAGGCGCGCGTGTGCATCGCCGAGGGCTACACGCTGGCAGACCCGCGCCGCCCGCGCCGCTTCACGGAGCAGCAGTACTTCAGGACCGCGGCCGAGATGGCGGAGCTGTTCGAGGACGTGCCGGCGGCATTGGAAAACACCGTGGAGATCGCGCGCCGCTGCAATCTGCAGCTCGTGCTCGGCAAGCCGCGGCTGCCGGATTTTCCGACGCCGCCCGGCGTGACGCTTGACGCGCATTGCCGCAACCTCGCGCTCGAAGGGCTCGAGAAACGGCTGCTGAAGCTCTATGCCGACGCCGCCGAGCGCGACCGGCAGCGGCCCGCGTACGTCGAGCGGCTCGAATGGGAGCTGGCGACGATCGCGAAGATGGGCTTCTCCGGCTACTTCCTGATCGTCGCCGACTTCATCAACTGGGCCAAGGAAAACGGCATCCCGGTCGGGCCCGGTCGCGGCTCGGGCGCGGGCTCGCTGGTCGCTTATTCGCTCGCCATCACCGATCTGGATCCGCTGCGCTACGAACTTCTCTTCGAACGCTTCCTCAATCCGGAGCGGGTGTCGATGCCGGACTTCGACATCGACTTCTGCCAGGACAACCGCGACCGCGTGATCGACTACGTCAAGCGCAAGTACGGTGCGCAGGCGGTGAGCCAGATCGCGACCTTCGGCACGCTCGGCGCCAAGGCCGTCGTACGCGACGTGGGCCGCGTGCTCGACCTGCCGTACACCAAGTGCGACACGCTGTCGAAGCTGATCCCGCACAACCCGGCCGATCCGTGGACACTCGAACGCGCGCTCGAGCAGGAGCCCGCGTTCGCCGAGGCGGTCAAGGCCGACGAGGAATACGCGGAGCTGGTGGAGCTGTCGAAGCCGCTCGAAGGGCTGACGCGCAACGTCGGCATGCACGCGGGCGGTGTGCTGATCGCGCCGGGCAAGCTCACCGACTTCTGCCCGCTGTATTGCGCGCAAGGCACTGACGCGGCGGTCAGCCAGTTCGACAAGGACGATGTCGAGGCGATCGGGCTGGTGAAGTTCGACTTCCTCGGCCTGACCACGCTGACGATCCTCGACCTGACGCTGCGTTACGTGAAGCAGCTCGATCCGTCGTCGCGGCTCACGCTCGAGGACCTGCCGCTGGACGACGCGCAGACCTACGAGGTGTTCCGGCGCGCCGATACGACCGCGGTGTTCCAGTTCGACTCGCAGGGCATGCGCGGCATGCTCAAGCGCGCCAAGCCCAGCGTGCTCGAGGACCTGATCGCGTTGAACGCGCTGTACCGGCCGGGGCCGATGGACCTGATTCCCGAGTTCTGCGACCGCAAGCACGGCAAGCGGATCGAGTACCTCGATCCGCGGCTCGAGCCGATCCTCGGTCCTACCTACGGGGTCATGACCTATCAGGAGCACGTGATGACCATCGCGCAGGTCATCGGCGGCTACACGCTCGGCGGCGCCGACGTGCTGCGGCGGGCGATGGGCAAGAAGAAGCCCGAGGAGATGGCCAAGCAGCGCGAGAGCTTCATGCAGGGCGCGGTCGAGCGCGGCATGGCGGAGAACAAGGCGCAGGTCCTGTTCGACCAGATGGAGAAGTTCGCGGGCTATGGTTTCAACAAGAGTCACGCGGCCGCCTACGCGCTGATCGCGTACCAGACCGCGTACTTCAAGGCGCACCATCCGGCGGCGTTCATGGCGGCCAACCTGTCCGCGCTGATGGGCGACACCGACAGCGTCAAGGTGCTGGTCGAGGACAGCCGCGCTCTCGGCCTGACGATCGAGGCGCCGGACGTGAACCGCGGCGGCTACCGCTTCGAGCCGGTCGATGACAAGACGATCCGCTACGGGCTGGGCGCGATCAAGGGAACCGGGCAGGGCGCGATCGAACATCTGCTCGCTGTGCGCGCGGGCGGCGCGTTCGCCAGCCTGTTCGATTTCTGCGCGCGGGTCGATCGCCGCCTCGTCAACCGGCGCGTGATCGAAGCGCTGGTGCGCGCCGGCGCGTTCGACGCGCTCGATGCCGATCGCGCGAAGCTGCTCGCGAGCGTGGGCCGCGCGATGGAGGCGGCCGATCGCGCCGATGCGAGCGCCGGCCAGGCGAGCCTGTTCGGCGGCGCGCTGGAGAGCGCGAGCGTCGAGTACGTGCCGGCCGCGCCGTGGAGCGAACGCGAACGGCTCGCCAACGAGAAGCTCGCGCTCGGCTATTACTTCAGCGGTCATCTGTTCTCGGAATTCGAGGCCGACGCGCGCCGGCTCGCGCCGCGGAAGCTCGCCGACGTGCGTCCAGTGGTGGCCGGGCCGGGCGCGCGCAGCGATCCGATCCGCATCGCCGGCATCATCGTGTCGGCGCGCGCGCAGAACACGCGGCGCGGCCGCATCGGCGTGATCGTGCTCGACGACGCGACCGCGGCGATCGAGATCACGCTGTTCGCGGACCTGTTCGACCGCAGGCGCGCGCTGCTGAAGGAGGACACTCTGGTGTTCGTCACGGGCCGCGTGCGCGCCGGCGACGGCGAGCGGCTGTCGGTGCTGGCCGACGAGATCCTCGATCTGCCCGAGGCGCGCGCGCGCGCGCAGGCCGCGCTGCGGATCGAAGTCGACGGCGTGGCGAGCGTGGCGAAGCTGAAGGACGCGCTGCTGCCGTATCGCGTCGCCAACGGCAATGGCGAAGGAAGCGGCGGCTGTCGCGTCGTGCTGCACGTGGCGAACGGCGGCGGCTGCGCCGACCTGAATCTTCCGGACGCCTGGCGCGTGCGCGGCGACGAGCGCCTGCTCGACGAACTGCGCGCGCAGCCGCGCGTGCGCGAGGCCGGATTCAGCTACGGCTGAGGCGGCGCCGGGTGTCATCCCCGCGAAAGCGGGGATCCAGTGCCTTTCGATCTTCTCTGCTGGGTTCCCGCTTCCGCGGGAACGACACTGCCGAGCGCGTACCGATCGAGCCCGACCTGCGCTCGCGTCGCGCGAGGTCGGGTTCAGCTACGGCTGAAGCTGCGTCGCCCCGGCGAAGGCCGGGGCCCAAGTTCCCACGCTGAAATTAGGCCCCGGCCTGCGCCGGGGCGACGGCGTTGCCGGCATACCGATCGAGCCCGAGCTGCGCGCGC
>JAKORH010000393.1 GCA_029777935.1 Pseudomonadota bacterium | reverse complement strand
TTCCGGCCAACTACCACGGTCAGGTGGTGGCGCCCGATCGCAAGAACGCCGGCGGCGACCCGAACACGGTCGTCAACGGCCTGTACGCGATCGGCGAATGCTCGTGCGTCAGCGTGCCCGGCGCCAACCGGCTCGGCACCAATTCGCTGCTCGACATCGTCGTGTTCGGCCGCTCGGCCGGCAATCACATCGTCGCGACCCTGCGCAAGGAGCCGCGCGACAACAAGCCGCTGCCGAAGGGCGCCGGCGACAGCGCATTGGCGCGGCTGGCGGCGCTCGACGCGCGCGCCGGCGGCGAGCGCGTGCAGGACGTCGCCAACGCGATCCGCAAGTCGATGCAGGCTCACTGCGGCGTGTTCCGCACCGGCAAGCTGCTGGAGGAGGGCGTCAAGCAGATCATGGAGCTCGAGCAGCGCGCGCAGAACGTGGCGATCTCAGACAAGTCGAAGGTCTTCAACACGGCGCGCATCGAGGCACTCGAGCTCGCAAACATGATCGAGACCGCGAAGGCCACGGTCGTATCCGCCAATGCACGCACCGAAAGCCGCGGCGCGCACGCGCGCGACGACTATCAGGAACGCGACGACACCAACTGGATCAAGCACACGCTGTGGTATGCGCAGGGCAACCGGCTGGCGTACAAGCCGGTCAACATGAAGCCGCTGTCGGTCGACACCTTCGCGCCGAAGAAGCGCACGTTCTGATAGGTTCCGAGCATGACTGCCACTACCCCCGCCGAATCCACCGCCGTTGCCGGCGCTGCGGCCGCGCCGCGCGTCGTCCGCTTCGAGATCTACCGCTACGACCCGGACCGCGACCCCAAGCCGTACATGCAGCAGGTCGAGGTGCGGCTGCAGCCGACCGACAAGATGCTGCTCGACGCACTGCAGCGGCTGAAAGCCGACGTCGACGACAGCGTCGCGTTCCGCCGCTCATGCCGCGAGGGTGTGTGCGGTTCGGACGCAATGAACATCAACGGCAAGAACGGCCTGGCCTGCATCACCAACCTGAACGAGCTGAAGCAGCCGATCGTGCTCAAGCCGCTGCCCGGTCTGCCGGTGATCCGCGACCTGATCGTCGACATGACGCAGTTCTTCAAGCAGTACCACTCGATCAAGCCGTACCTGGTCAACGACACGCCGCCGCCCGAGAAGGAGCGCCTGCAGTCGCCGACGGAGCGCGAGGAGCT
>JAKORH010000392.1 GCA_029777935.1 Pseudomonadota bacterium | reverse complement strand
GCTGGTCGCGAACGCGATCGCGGTGCAGCAGGCGAACCGCGAATACCAGGAACGCGCGCTTGCGCGCGATGGGTTGCGCCGCATGTACATCGGCACGCTGACGTTGAGCCTGTTCCTCGCGGTGTTCGGCGCGGTGCTGCTCGCGGTGCTGCTCGGCAACCAGCTGGCGCGGCCGCTCTTGGTGCTGGCCGAAGGCGTGCGCGAGGTCGCCGCCGGCGATCTGAGCCCGAAGGCCGCGCTGCAGGGCCGCGACGAACTCGGCGGCCTGACGCGATCGTTCGCCGACATGACGCAGCAGCTCGCCGACGCGCGCGCGGCGGTGCATCGCAGCATGGACCAGGTCGACGCGTCGCGCGCGCACCTGCAGACGATCCTGGACAACCTGACCACCGGCGTGATCGTGCTCGACGCGCACGGCGTGATCGAATCGACGAACCCCGGCGCGACGCGCATCCTGCGCGCGCCGCTGGCGGCGCACGAGGGCCGGCCGCTGGCCGAGGTGCCGGGGCTGGAAGCGTTCGCGCACAGCGTGCAGGCGCAGTTCGATGCGTTCGCGTGCGGGCGTCAGGAGCACGGTGTCGACCACTGGCAGCATTCGTTCGAGCTCGACACCGCGCAGCCAGGCACGCCGCACAATACTATTGTTTTGATAGCTAGAGGAGCAGATTTAACGCCATCTTCAAGGCTTTTGGTGTTCGACGACATCACCGAGATCGTGTCCGCGCAGCGGGTGCAGGCCTGGGGCGAGGTCGCGCGCCGGCTCGCGCACGAGATCAAGAACCCTCTCACGCCGATCCAGCTCTCGGCCGAGCGGCTCGCGGTCAAGCTCGACGGCAAGCTGGGTTCCACGGAGCAGGCGCTGCTGACGCGCTCGGTGAAGACCATCGTCGACCAGGTCGATGCGATGAAGCGGCTGGTGAACGAATTCCGCGACTACGCGCGGCTGCCGGCGGCCGAGCTGCGGCCGCTGGACCTGAACGCGCTGATCGACGACGTGGTGCATCTGTACCAGAGCGAGCATCTGCCGACCCCGGTGCGCACCGAGCTCGATCCGCACTGCCCGCCGATCCGCGGCGACGCGCAGCAGATCCGGCAGGTGGTGCACAACCTGCTGCTGAACGCGCAGGACGCGACCCAGTCGCGCGCGGCGGAACGCCCGGAGCCGGCGCCGCTGGTGGTGGTGCGCACCCAATGGATCGAATCGGCGCGGCAGGTGCGCATGACGGTGCTGGACAACGGCGCCGGATTCCCCGAGCACATCCTCAATCGCGCGTTCGAACCCTACGTGACCACCAAGGCCAAGGGCACCGGGCTCGGGCTCGCGATGGTCAAGAAGATCGTCGATGAGCATGGCGCGCGCATCGAGATCTCGAATCGCCATGACGGCGGCGTCATCCAGGGCGCGCAAGTATCGTTATCATTCGCCTTGGACGACACCCGGGCGCTGACGTGACGAGCGCCGCGGCGCCGACGAGTGCAAGAGACCGAATCGCAATCATGGCAAACATCCTGGTGGTGGATGACGAACTGGGCATTCGTGATCTGCTCTCCGAAATCCTGAACGACGAAGGCCACAGTGTCGAGCTGGCGGAGAACGCCGCGCAGGCACGGGCTGCACGCAACCGCGCGCGCCCGGACCTCGTGCTGCTCGACATCTGGATGCCGGACACCGACGGCGTCACGCTGCTCAAGGAATGGTCGATCGGCGGCCAGCTGACGATGCCGGTCATCATGATGAGTGGCCACGCGACGATCGACACCGCGGTCGAGGCCACCAAGATCGGCGCGCAGGCGTT
>JAKORH010000391.1 GCA_029777935.1 Pseudomonadota bacterium | reverse complement strand
GCTCGATCTGGAAACGGCCATCGACGTGATCTACGCTCCGCTGATGATGCTCGTCGTCTGGCGCTCCTCGCTGTGTTTCTGCGCCAAAGAGACCGATCCGGCGACCTATCTGAAAACCCACTTCGACCTGCTGGTGCAGGGCTTGTGCCAACCCAAAGGGCTTGCATGATGAATTCGAATCTGTTGCGCGGCGGCGTGCTGCTCGCGACTATCCTTCTTTTCGCCGGTTGCGGCAAGCCGGCGGCGCCGCCCGAGCCGATGCGCTCGGTGCTGACGCAGATCGTTGGTGCGGCGGCTGAAAGTGCGACTGCCACCTACGCCGGCGAAGTGCGTTCGCGTTACGAGACGCCGCTCGGTTTCCGCATTCCGGGCAAGGTTGCCGCGCGGCTGGTCGATGTCGGCACGCGCGTGAAAGCCGGCGACGTATTGATGCGGCTCGACCCTTCGGACACCGCGCTGACCGTGGCGGCGGCGACGGCAAAGCTCAATCTCGCGGAAGCCGACCTCGAACGCTACCGCGAACTGCGGGCGAAGAACTTCGTCAGCCAAGCCGTGCTCGACGCCAAGGAGACGGCCTACACGGCGACCAAGGCCGAGGCCGATCTCGCTGCCAACCAGAGCGCCTACACGGTGCTGCACGCCGATCAGAACGGCGTGATCGCGCAGGTTCTGGCCGAAGTCGGCCAGGTGGTCGCGGCCGGGCAGCCGGTTGTCAGATTGGCGCGCGCCGACGCGCTGGAAGTCGCCTTCGCCGTGCCCGAGGCGCGTGCGCAGGCGGTGCGTTCGTTGAAGGTCGCCGAGGTTAGCCTGTGGGCGGACGGCAGCCGTCGTTATCCGGCGGCGCTGCGCGAACTCTCGGCGGTCGCCGACCCGCTGACGCGCACCTACGCGGCGCGCGTGTCGATTCTCGAACCCGACGAGCACGTGATGCTCGGCATGACGGCGAATGTGACCTTCCCGGGCGAAACCGGCGGCATCGGCGCGAGCGGCTCGGCGTCGCGCAT
>JAKORH010000390.1 GCA_029777935.1 Pseudomonadota bacterium | reverse complement strand
TCTGGCGACAACCCGAAGGGACGGGCCGCTGAGCAACGGCGGACGCCGTTGCGGGCCCGATCGGGCGTATGGACGCGCGCAGGCGCAAAGCGCCTGCGCAGTGGCTCGCATCGCGTTGTTGCTCGTCGCTTATTTGGATGAACCAAACCGCGCTCCTCGCGTCTAGCGCTGCAAGCCAATTGGGCCCGTCGCACACACGAATTACTCACGGATAGGTTCTTAGGAACAACGCCTGCAGATCGCTCAGGAAACGCCGGCCCAGTTCGGTCGGTCGGATCGAATCGACGTCGCGCACCAGGAGGCCGCGCTGTTCGGCGATCGTGACGGTGGCATCGACCGCCGACAGCGGCAACCCGGTGCGCTCGGTGAACCAGCGCACCGGAAAGCCATCATTCAATCGCAGCGCGTTGAGCATGAATTCGAACGGCAAGTCGGCGCGCGCGACTTCGTGCGCTTCGGCGATGAATTCCCGCCGCGCCGCCGCGCGCAGGTAACCGTCGGGTTGCTTCAGCCGCGTCTGCCGCACGATCCGGTGCGGGAACGACAGCTTGCTGGCGGCGCCGGCGCCGATGCCGAGATAGTCGCCGAAGCTCCAGTAATTGAGGTTGTGCCGACAGGCGCGGCCGGCGCGTGCGTAGGCGGAGACTTCGTAGTGCGCATAGCCCGCTCGCGCGGCCTCGCCTTCGATCCACTCGTGCATCTGCGCCGCCGTATCTTCGTCCGGCAACGCCGGCGGGTATTTGGCGAACACGGTGTTCGGTTCCAACGTCAACTGGTACAGCGAAAGGTGCGCAGCTCCGGTGCGCAGCGCCTCGCCCACATCCGCCCGCAGGTCTGCCAGCGACTGTCCCGGCAGTGCATACATCAGGTCGAGGTTGAAATTGTCGAAGCCGTGCTGCGCGATCGCGATCGCCGCGCGCGCCTGCGCCGCATCGTGCACGCGGCCGAGCGCTGCCAGTTTGGCATCGTCGAACGACTGCACGCCGATCGACAGACGGGTCACGCCCGAGGCGCGAAACGAGGCGAACTTCTCCGCTTCGAACGTACCCGGATTCGCCTCCAGCGTGATTTCGCAGTCGGGCTCGAGCGGCAGCAACGCGCGCACGTCGGACAAAAGGCGGTCGACCGCACGGGCCGACAGCAGGCTCGGCGTGCCGCCGCCGATGAACACGCTGACGATGCGGCGACCCCAGATGAGCGGCAGCGAGGTTTCGAGATCGGCGCGCAGTGCGCCGAGATACTCGTTCTCCGGGATCTCGCCGCGGCGCTCGTGCGAGTTGAAGTCGCAGTACGGACACTTGCGCAGGCACCACGGCACGTGGACGTACAGCGCGAGCGGCGGCAACGCGGGCAGGTTGAGCGTGCCGGGGCGCAGGTAGGCGGATACATCGACCTGCGCCGATCCGCTTGCGACGTCGATCTTCACCACGCGATCTTCACCACGTCCAGAGCTGTTCGATCCGGCGCGCCAGCTCGGCCATCGCCTGCCCTCGATGGCTGATGCGGTTCTTGTGCTCGGCGTCGAGTTCGGCCGCCGTCTTGCCGAGCCCCGGCAGCAGGAAGTGCGGGTCGTAGCCGAACCCGTGCGCGCCGCGCGGGGCGAGCACGATCTCGCCCGGCCAGCGCGCATCCGCGATCAGCGGCTCTGGATCGTCGTGCGCACGCAGCGCGACCAGCACGCAGGTGTAATGCGCGCGCCGGTCGGTCTGCGACGCAAGCCGGCTCACCAGCTCGGCGTTGTTGGCCCCGTCGTCCGCGCCCGGACCGGCGAAGCGCGCCGAGCGCACGCCCGGGGCGCCGTCGAGCGCGGCGCAGCACAGTCCCGAATCGTCGGCCAGCGCCGGCAGCCCGATGCGCGCGCTGGCGTGGCGCGCCTTGGCGAGCGCGTTCTCGACGAAGGTGTCGTGCGGCTCCTCGGCCGCGGCGACCCCGAGTTCGCGCTGCGCGACGATCTCGACCCCGAGCGGCGCCAGCAGCGCGCGGAATTCGCGAAGCTTGCCGGCGTTGTCGGAGGCGAGCACCAGCCGTCGCTTCATTCGACTCCGAGTGCGGCGCGCTGGTGGGCGATCAGGGTCCGGATGCCGGCCTGCGCCAGCGCCAGCAGCCGGTCCATCTGCTCCCGCGTGAACGGCGCGCCCTCGGCCGTGCCCTGCACTTCCACGAAGTGGCCTGCGCCCGTCATTACGACGTTCATGTCGGTTTCGCAGGTCGAGTCTTCCGAATAGTCGAGGTCGAGCAGCACGCTGCCCTCGTGCAACCCGACCGACACCGCGGCGACGAAGTCCCGCAGCGGCAACGCGTCGAGCATCTTCCGCGCGCACATCCAGCGCAATGCGTCGTACACGGCGACGAAGGCGCCGGTGATCGATGCGCAGCGCGTGCCGCCGTCTGCCTGCAGCACGTCGCAGTCGACCGTGATCGTCCGTTCGCCGAGCCTGGACAGATCGACCACTGCGCGCACGCTGCGCCCGATCAGCCGCTGGATCTCGAGCGTGCGGCCGCTTTGCTTGCCGCGCGCGGCCTCGCGCTCGGTGCGCGTGTGCGTCGAGCGCGGCAGCATGCCGTATTCGGCGGTCAGCCAGCCGCCGCCGCGGCCCTTGAGGAAAGGCGGCACCCTCTCATCCACCGACGCGGTGCAGATGACGCGCGTGGCGCCGAACTCGATCAGCGCCGAACCTTCGGCGTGTTTCGCACAGCCGCGGGTGATGGCAATCGGCCGCAGCGACTCGGCGCCGCGGCCATCGAGACGCATCATGCCGCCCCCTTCGCGCCTGCGGCGCTGTCCCCCCGAGGGGGGTGAGACCCGCGGCTCCAAGCCCGCCTGCGCGGACTTGGACGGCTCGAATGCCCGTCGCGTCCCGCGACGGGCTCTTCGAGCCATCTTGGGACGGCCCGGCGATGACTCATTTGCCGGGAACCAGCTTGGCGGAGCGCTTGATCGCGCGCTGGATCTGCGCCACCGCGTCCTCGATCTGGTCGTCGGTCAGCTCCTCGTCGGGGCCGGCATCGCCCTGGCGCGGGATCTGCACCGTCGAGGCGACCGCGCCGTCCGGAATCAGCAGCGTCGACACCGGCGCCTCGGTCGGCGGGATCATGTCGATCGACTCGGAGGCCGCCCACGTCATCGCGATCGCAGTGCAGTTGTCGGCCTCCGCGCCGGCCTTGGCGAGCGCGAAGTCCATCAGCTCCGGCACCGCACGCATCACCGTCGAGTTCATGAACGCATCGCCGATCTGCCGGTCGGTCAGCGCTCCCCATAGCCCGTCGGTGCACAACAGCAGCGTGTCGCCGTTGCGCAGCGCGGTCGGACGGTTGACCTCCACCGTCGGCGCGATATAGGCGCCGATGCAGTTGAAGATACGATTGCGCTCCGGATGATCCTTGGCGTCCTCGGGGCGGATCAACCCGGACGACACGAGGTGATGCACGCGCGAATGATCGAGCGTGCGCGCGGCGATGACTCCGTTGCGCAGCAGATACAGCCGCGAGTCGCCGACGTGCGCCCATGTCGCCACGCCGTCCTGCACCACGCACGCGACCAGCGTCGTGCGCGGCGCCTCCGGCAGGCTGTTCTCGGCGCGATAGCGGTGCAGCTCGCGGTGCGCCGTCATCACGCATTCCTCGAGATAGCGCGGCGGATCCGGCAGCGTCGGCTTGGCGTCGCGCTGGAAGATCGACGCCATCGTCTGCAGCGTCGTCTGCGCCGCGACCTCGCCGCGCGCGTGCCCGCCCATGCCGTCGGTCACCACCATCAGGATCGAATCGCGCGTGTACAGGTAGCCCATGCGGTCCTGATTGACCCGCCGCGCTCCTTTCCTGCTCTCCTGATAGACGGAAAAGCGCATCAGAACCAGGAAATGTTGTGCTCGCGCATGAAGCGCGCCAGGCGCTCGCGCACATGGCGCAGCCGCGCGCCGGTGCGCTCGACCAACGAGAACTCGGGCCGCTCGGGCACGTTGTGGATCAGCTCCTTCTGCACCGCGTAGATCGTCTGCGGCCGCTCGAGCGAGTTCAGCCGCAGGCAGCGCTCGACCATCGACAGCAGCTCCGACGAATACAGGCCGCGGAACGCGCGCAACACCTGCGGCATCTTGTCCTCCTTCAGCCGCGCATCCGACTCCTGCGGCGGCATGCCGGCCATGCAGGCGTAGATGCAGGCGCCGATGCTGTAGACGTCGGTCCACGGCCCGAGTTCGGCATCGCGCTTGTACAGCTCCGGCGCGGCGAAGCCCGGCGTGTACATCGGATACGTCTTGCTGATGTCACGCTGCAGCGTCTGCCGCGCGGCGCCGAAGTCGAGCAGGATCGGCGTGCCGTCCATGCGCAGGTAGATGTTGGCCGGCTTCACGTCCAGGTGCAGCAGGCGGTTGGAGTGCACCTCGCGCAGCCCGTTCATCACCTGCGTGAACACGCGCCGGATGAAGCGCTCGGACAGGACGTCCTTCTGGTCCTTGCTCCGGTTGCGCAGCACGTGCTCCTGCAGCGAGCGCCCCGATTCGTAGTGCATCACCATGTACACCGTATCGTTGGCCCGGAAGAAGTTCAGCACGCGCACGATGTTCGGGTGATAGATCGACGCCAGCGCGCGGCCTTCCTCGAAGAAGCACTTGAGGCCGATGCGGTAAGTGTTCAGGTTCTCCGGCGCCACGTACGGCAGCAGCTCGCCGGGGCCGCGCTTGGCGAGTGCGGCCGGCATGTATTCCTTGATCGCGACCGAGTTGCCGTGCTCGTCGGTCGCCAGATACACGATCGAGAAGCCGCCGCTGGATATCTTCTTTACAATCCGATATCCGCCGACTTCGATGCCTTCGGGAAGTGCTGCGTTGTTCTGCGCCGCCATGGAGGTTCAGTTCGCGAGCCGCGGATAGCGTCGTACGCATGTGCGGCGCGGCTTTCGGTGCTCCGGGAAACCCGCCGGATTCTAGCCAAAGGGCACAACGCCCGGCGCATCACCCGTTCGGAGACGCACGCATGGCGACCGTCGCCAGCATGACCGGATTTGCGAGTGCCAGCGGCCCCTGCGCGCTCGGCACGCTGACCGCGGAGCTGAAGTCGGTCAACGCCCGCTTTCTCGATCTGACGCTGCGCGTGGCCGACGAGTTGCGCGCATTCGAGGGCGCGGTGCGCGAGACGATCGCCGGGCGCATCGCGCGCGGCAAGGTCGAATGCCGGATCAGCCTGCAGCGGAGCAGCGCCGCCGAGGCGCCGCGGCTTAATGCCGATGCATTAGCGCGTCTGGCGCTGCTGGCCGCGGAGATCACGAGCCGTGTTCCGGACGCCGCGCCGCTTTCGGTCGCCGACGCGCTGGCGTGGCCCGGCATCGTCGAGGCGCCGGCGGTCGACGCCGATGCGCTGCGCGCGCAGGTGCTGGCGCTGCTTGCCGGTGCGCTTGGCGAGTTCGAAGCCAGCCGCCGGCGCGAAGGCGCAGCGCTGGCCGCCGGCCTGCGCGAACGCTGCGCGGCGGTCGATGCGATCGTCGCCGAACTGAAGGGCCGCGCGCCCGACATGCTGGCTGCAATCGAACGCAAGCTCGCCGAGCGATTGAACCAGACGCTGGCGCCGGCGCTCGCCGGCAGCGGCGCGGTGTCGCGCGAGGAGATCGCCGAGCGCATCCGGCAGGAAGTCACGCTCTACGGCCTGCGCGCCGACGTCGACGAGGAGCTGAACCGGCTAGGCACGCACGTTGCCGAAGTGCGGCGCGTGCTCGGGGCCGGCGGCGCGGTGGGGCGCCGGCTCGACTTCCTGATGCAGGAGCTGAATCGCGAGGCCAACACGCTCGGCTCGAAGGCCACCGCGATCGAGCTGACGCAGGCCGCGGTCGAGCTGAAGCTCGCGATCGAGCAGATGCGCGAACAGATCCAGAACCTGGAGTGACGATGACGGCAAGCGAGCGCAGGGCCGGCAACATCTTCCTGGTGGTGGCGCCGTCGGGCGCCGGCAAGTCGACGCTGGTCAACGCGCTGCTGGCGCGCGACGGCGCCATCGAACTGTCGATTTCGCATACCACGCGGGCGCCGCGTCCCGGCGAGCAGGACGGGCGCGAATACCACTTCGTGACGGTGGAGGACTTCAAGGCGCGCCGCGCGCGCGGCGAGTTCCTCGAAAGCGCCGAGGTGCACGGCAACTTCTACGCCACCTCGCGGGTGTGGCTCGACGAACGCATGCGCACCGGCCGCGACGTGCTGCTGGAGATCGACTGGCAGGGTGCGCGCCAGGTCAAGCGGCACTTTCCGGACGCGGTCGGCGTGTTCATCCTGCCGCCGTCGATCGAGGCGCTCGAGGCACGGCTGAAGAAACGCGGCCAGGATTCGCCGCAGGTGATCGCGCGCCGGCTGCTCGCCGCCGGAGCCGAGATGGCGCACGCGCACGAGTTCGACTACGTGATCATCAACGAGGACTTCGACACCGCGCTGACGCAGGTGGCGGCGATCGTCGCGGCGACCCGGCTGCGCTACCCGACGCAGGCGGCGCGGTACCACGATCTGTTCGTGCAGTTGGGGGTGCTCGTCTAGTAAAATCGGCGCAAGTAGCCGCAAAGGATCCCCGCCATGGCCCGCATCACCGTCGAAGACTGCCTGAAGCACATCCCAAACCGTTTCCAGCTCGCGCTGGCCGCGGCCTATCGCGCGCGCCAGCTCACACAGGGGCACGCGCCAAAGATCGACACCAAGGACAAACCGTCGGTGGCCGCGCTGCGCGAGATCGCCGCCGCGCGCGTCGGCATCGAGATGCTGCGCAAGGTGCCGAGCTGATGTAACCGGTATGCGACGCGGGCGCCCCGACCTCTTCGGCGCTGGCTCGCTGGTTTGCGCTGCCTGCCGGCCCACGCTAATGTAGCGTCGAGGTCTCCGCATGGCGGCATCCAACCCCCCCTCGCCCGATCTGCCGGAACTGACGGCGCCGGTCGTTCCCGCCGCCCCTGCAGGATTCGCGCGCCGCGCCGCCGAGGCGCTGCGCAAGGCGGT
>JAKORH010000045.1 GCA_029777935.1 Pseudomonadota bacterium | reverse complement strand
TCAGCGACAAGCCGCTGCACGGCGAGATCAAGCTGCCCGGGATGGCGAACCAGTTCTATCGCGAGCGCATCGACCAGCACCTGCGCATCGGCATGCGCGCGATCGAGCTGCTGCGGCGGCAGCGGCCCGACCAGTTGCACAGCCGCAAGCTCAGGAGCTTTTCGGAAGTCGCGTTCCAGTAGCGACCCGACGTGTCATTCCCGCGGATGCGGGGATCCAGAGCGGTGCTCCGAAAGAAGCGGGGTTCCCGCTTGCGCGGGAACGACACTCGAATCTATGCCAGCGCGACGTAGAGTTGCCAGAGGCCCGCGATCACCAGCGCGGCACCGGCGATTCGCGACGTGTAGCGCACCGCCGGCAGCAACTTCTCGGCCAGCACGAACGCCGCGATCAACGCAACCGCGGCGAGATTCATCACGCCGGCGACAAACAGCAGACTCATCAGCGCCCAGCAGCAGCCGACGCAATACAGGCCGTGCTCGGCGCCCATCCGGAACGCGCCCGCGCGGCCGCCGTGCCAGCGCGTGAGGAAGAACGTCAGCGGATCGCGGCACTTGCGCAGGCAGACGTTCTTGATGGGCAGCCACTGATAGATCCCGGCAACGACCAGGATCGCGGCGCTCAGCGTGCTGCTCGCGGAATTCATCGCCGGGGTCAGCAGCATGGCGTGCTCCAGCGCGAGCTGCAGCAGCGTGGCGGCAGCGCTGAATGCGATCCAGATGGCGAGGTAGCCGCCGCCGAAGATCCACGCGGCCGGCAGTACGTTGCCGAGCTCTCCGTGCTTGCGCACCATCGCGCCGTACAGCAGGATCGCCGGCGCGGCGCTCGGCAGCATCATGCCGGTCATCATCACGGCCCACATCAGGAAGGTCGTGACGAGGCGGCCGGCAAGCGATGCTGGCGCCATATCGGGCATCGCGCGCATCATCGCTGCGTCGTGCCACAGGTACAGCCACGCCAGCGCGACGATCAGCGCGAGGCTCGCCGCGACCACGCGGCGATCGTGTCGCAGCGCCGCGTCGAGGCCGCGATCGAGCGCGGCGTGCTGGATTACGCCGCCCACGCGAAGCGAGCGAAGTGGCCGTTGCGCGTGCCGGTCGAATCGTTCCACTTGATGCCGAACACGTCGAAGCGGGAGCGCGTGGCCCGGGCGATTCCGAGTTTCTCGTTGATCGGATGCAGCGTGTTGTCGATGCACATCGGCTCGCCGGTGCGCACCGCGCCGGGAAAACCTTCGCACGCCTGATCGACCAGCTCGCCCGCGCTGACCGAGAACCTCAGGCCGTCGGATTCGAAGCGGATCGGGCGCTTCTCGATCCCGGCCACGCGGCCGACCAGCGGCGCCAGCGCGGCCATCGGCCCGCCGGCCGAACCGAGCGCGATCGACTTGATTGCCTCGACCTGCGCATCGGACGCGCGTGCGTCGACGATCAGGCCGGCCGTCATGTTGCCTGCGCCCATCGCGCCCGGCGAGTGCAGCATGATGATGAACGACAGCCCGTCGAGCTTCACGCCGTCCTTGTCGCCCTTGTCGATCCGCAGCGTGACCGCGGCCTTGCAATCGCCCTCGGTCGGTTTCGCCGCCAGGCTCGACGGCAGGCACGGGCACAGGAACGTGCAGTTGCAGGTTTCCATGTATTGGCCTTCGATGCGCCAGCTCATCGGCGTCCTCCTCGGTGCGAATTGAGGGTTGCTACGCCGGGCGCGGGCGGGCTTCAATCGCCTCTTGCGGGGATCGGATCTGTGCGTAGATGCCGCCGTCCTCCCCTCTTGCAGAGCGTTGGGAACATGGGCGATGTCCGCACGAACATGTCATCCCCGCGAAAGCGGGGATCCAGTGCCGTGCGTCGAAAGACACTACTTAGAATTACCTAAATGATTGACAACCGATTCGTTATCATGCGCGTTAATCGAAGTGGCGACGCTTCGAGGGATGGGCATGGCGACGAAACGGTACAAACGAGACTTCGAGGAACTGGAAGCACGACGACGGCGTGGCATGCGCATGCTCGCGCGCGGCGTCGCGCAAGCGGAAGTCGCGCGCGCCTGCGGTGTCAGT
>JAKORH010000389.1 GCA_029777935.1 Pseudomonadota bacterium | reverse complement strand
GTCGCCTGCTCGAAGCAGTAGCCGCCGCGGCGCGCGCGCACCAGCTTGTCCTGCAGGCCATCGAGATCGAGCCGGATGCGCCGGCCGAGCAGCACGTCGAAGTTCTCGAACGGAACGTGCGCCATGTGCGCGTCCAGCAGCGACGCGAGAGTTTCGAATGTGGGGCGCGCGTCTCCGCGCCACTCGATGCGGTCGAAATAGGCGGGCAGATCGAGTTCAGTATTCATGGCAGCCATGTTAGTCGCGTCACCACGCGATGGGCTGGCTGACCCGCGGCAGTCCGTGCGTAGCGCGGGTGTGCGAGCATGTGCCGCCACTTGGAGATCACCATGCTGAAGACGCTTGCCGCCGCCGCGCTGGCGGCGTTGTTCGCAGTCGCTGCCGCGGCACAGGATCGGGACGCGCGCAAGACCGTCGAACGCGAATTCGGCACCGATCACTTCGTCGCCGGCTGCCCGGTGCGGATCGAAAGCCGCGTTGCGGGCGACGCGTTCGCGGCAGGTTGCAGCGTCGATATCGATGCGCCGGTCGACGGCGATGTGCTCGCTGCCGGCGGCAATGTCCGCATCGCCGCGCCGATCGGACAGACGCTGTACGCGGCGGGCGGCAGCCTGGCGGTCAACGCGGCGATCGGTCGCAGCGCACGCCTCGCCGGCGGCGATGTCGAGATCGGCCCCAAGGCGCAGGTCGGCGGCAACGTCACGGTCGGCGGCGGCAAGGTGCGCATTCTCGGCGCGGTCAAGGGCTACGTTCGTGCGGCCGGCGGCGAAGTCCGTATCGACGGACCAATCGACGGCGACGTGATCGCGACCGCGGGCACTGTCGAGCTCGGGCCCAACGCGCGCATCGCGGGCAAGCTCAGGTACGCGAGCCGCAACGAACTCGCGCGCGATGCCGCCGCGCAGGTCAAGGACGGCGTCGAGCGCCTGCAGTTCGAGGGCAAGTGGGCGGCGCCGGAAAGGGCAAAGCACAGCTTTGCTGCACGCGGCGGCTGGATCTGGTCGATCGGCCTGATGATCATCGCCGCGGTGCTGGTGGCCGCGCTGCCCGCGTTCTCGGCCCGCGTGTCCGCCGCCTTGCGCTCGCGGTCGGGCTTCAGCCTGCTGATCGGCTTCGTCGCGCTGGTATGTATCCCGGCCGCGGCGCTGATCCTGTTGTTCACGATCATCGGTTTGCCGCTCGCGCTGCTGACAATCGCGCTGTACCTGGCGCTTCTGCTGATCGGTTACGTCTGTGTCGGTATCGGCGCCGGCGACTGGGCGCTGGCGCGGCTGGCGCCCGCGCGCGCGTCGCAGCTCGGCTGGCGCATCGTCGCCGCGGTGCTGGGCATGCTGGTGTTGACGCTGCTCGCGCGCATCCCGTACCTGGGCGGGTTCGTCGTGCTGATCGCGCTGCTGCTCGGTCTGGGCGCGCTGGCGCTGCAGGTCGGCCGCACACCGGCGACGCCGGCGTAAGAACCTATAGGTTCTCGGGGTTGCCGAGCGCAGCACTGCGCGCGTGTCGAAGGGATTCCTCGGGACGCCGATCGGCGCCGAAGGTGAGCGCCGACTGCCGGCGCCGCTCGACCCGCAGCCGCGGCGATAACGTCGGACGGATGAGGTTCGCTCGCGCGTTCGCGGCGCTCATCCGAACGCCCGTGGGCAGCGTGACTCGCAAGCTGCGCCGGCGAGCCGTACCGTGCCTGCATGGTCCGCGCTCTGACACTCGCACTGATCCCGCTGGCGTTCGCCGGCTGCGCGACCATCACCGGATCGCCGACGCAGACGATCAGCATCCATACCGTCGACGCGAGCGGCAAACCGATCCGCGGCATGCGTTGCCGGCTGGCAAACGGCGAAGCCGACTACTTCGGCAATTCGCCGCTGCTCGACGTGCAGGTCCGCCGCTCCAGCGCCGATCTCGAGATCGAGTGCCACAGCGGCGCGCAAGTGGCTCGCGCCACCGCGTTCGCACGCAGCCCGAGCCTGACCGGCGCGGTGCTGCTTCCCGGTGGCGGCGCCGCGGCGCTGATCGATCGCCTGAGCGGCTATGCGTATGCGTATCCGCGCTCCATGCAGTTGCGCATCGGCGAGCACATGATCTTCGACGTCAGCGCGCCCGCGCGCGACGGCGACGAGACAGCCGACACGCCGCGCTGACCGCGCCGTCGCGCCGCCGCGGCCGCGCTGCTTCGAACAGCCTCGTCATCGGCGGCTGTCGCCCCGGCGGAGGCCGGGCCTAATTGTCCAGCGCTGCGAATTGGGCCCCGGCCCCGGCTTAGGACCTGCCGGGGCAGGCTCTGCGCCGGGGCGACGGCTGCTAACGTTCGTGCATGACTCATGCATTGACCGAAGCGCTGGCCGCGCAGTTCGCGCGCATCGCGCTCGACAACATCGGGCGCGAGTATCCGTATCACGAGCTGCACCTGCTGCAGTCCGATGGCGACGCGCGCCCGCCGCGCGAGCTGCATCCGGTCTTCCACGGCAGCTATGACTGGCACTCGTGCGCGCACATGCACTGGACGCTGGCGCGCTGCCTGCGGCGCTTCCCGGCGCTGCCGGCAGCGAACGCGATCGCGGCGCACTTCGACGCGCGGCTGACACCCGCGGCCGTCGCGCGCGAGATCGCCTACTTCGACGCTCCGGGCCGCGCGACCTTCGAGCGACCGTACGGCTGGGGCTGGCTGCTCGCATTGCAGTCGGAGCTCATGCAGCTCGCTTCGCGCGAGCCTGCGGCGCTGCGCTGGCGCGACGCGCTGGCGCCGCTGGCGGACCGGCTCGCGCAGCGCTTCGTCGACTGGCTCCCGCGCCAGGAATTTCCGGTGCGCAACGGCACGCACGCCAACAGCGCGTTCGCGCTGCTCCGCGCGCTCGAGTACGCCCGGCGTGCGCGGCATTCCGCCCTGCGCGCCGCGGTCGTGGACCGTGCGCGGGCATGGTTCGCGCGCGACCGGAGCTATCCGGCCGACTACGAGCCCGGCGGCGACGATTTCCTTTCCGGCGGTCTGTGCGAGGCACTGCTGATGCTGAATGCGGCCGATGACTCGTTCGCCGACTGGTGGCCGCAGTTCGAGCCCGCGCCCGCGGCGCTGGCGCGCTGGCTCGTGCCGGTGGCGGTCAGCGACCCGCGCGATGCCAAGATCGTGCACCTGCACGGGCTGAACCTGTCGCGCGCGTGGTGCTGGCGCGCGCTCGCGCCGCGTCTGCCGGCGGCGCTGCGCTCTGCGGCCGTCGCCGCCGTCGATTCGCACCTCGATACGTCGATGCCGGCCGCGCTCGCCGGCGACTACGTCGGAACTCACTGGCTTGCGTCATTTGCGCTTCTCGCGCTCGACGCCGGCGATTGACCGCCATCAACGCCGCCTTCCTCTGCGCTGCTCAGATAGATGGCGGAGGAAGCAAATGGGTATGTCTTCGGCGTCGCCGGACGCGATCGTGATCGGCTCGGGCATCGGCGGACTGGCGGCGGCGGCCGCGCTTGCCACGCAGGGACGGAAAGTGCTGGTCCTCGAGCGCCACGCGCGCGCCGGCGGACTGACGCAGTCGTTCGAGCGCGACGGCTTTCGCTTCAACGTCGGCGTGCACTATCTCGGCGGCTTCGCGCGCGGCGGACTGAACCGGAAGCTGTTCGACATGCTTGGCGGCGGCCGTATCGAGCTGGCCCAGATTCCCGGCACCTACGACCGCATCCGCTTTCCCGAGTTCGAGACCGCATTCGCGCCGCCGCGCGACGCGCTGGTGCAGACATTGAAGTCAGCGTTTCCCGACGAGGCCGCGGGCATCGACCGCTACTTCGACGCGATCGAGCACGGCGTGCGCGCGCTGAACGCCGCGTTCGTCACGCACAGCGCGCCGTCGCTGGTCGCCAAGACGATGCAATGGCTGCGCGGCGCCGAGATCGAGCGCTGGGTCGGCCGCACGACCTGGGATGTCGTGTGCGAACGCGTGGCCGATCCGCGCCTGCGCGCGGTGCTGTGCGCGCAGTGGGGCGACTACGGCAGCCGGCCGCAGGAAAGCTCGTTCGCGATGCACGCGACCGTCGCGCGGCACTACTTCGACGGCGCGTGGTTTCCGGTCGGCGGCTCCGCCAGCTTCGCGCGCGAGATGGGCGCGACCATCACGTCGGCGGGCGGCACGATCCGTACCGGTGCCGAGGTGACGGCGATCCGGGCGCTTGACCTGCGCGTGCTGGGCGTGACGCTCGCCGACGGCGAAACCATCGATGCGGCGTGCGTGATTTCCGACGCCGGAGTGCGCAACACGCTGCGGATGTTGCCGTCGCAGGAGGTCGATTATGCGTGGGCCGCCGATGCGCTGGAACTCGAGCCGTCGTTCGGCCACGTCGGGCTGTATCTCGGCATCGAGGGCGACATCGGCGCGCTCGGCGCCGACACAGCGAACGAGTGGATCTACGAGAGCTGGGACGTCAACGCGCTGTGGCGCGATCCGTTCTCGCAGCCGCGCGCGCCGGCGCTGTTCGTTTCGTTTCCGTCGCTGCGCGATCCGGCGCACGCGCCCGGACCGCGCAACCGCCACACGGCGGAAGTCGTCGCGCTGGTGGACTGGGGCGTGTTCTCGCAATGGGACCGCTCGCTCGAGCCGGGCGGCATGAAGCTGGGCGCCGCCGCGGCGGAGCGCAGCGACGGCTATCGTGCGTTCAAGGCGCTGCTGGAGCGGAACCTGCTCGCGCAATTCGCGCAGCACTTTCCCGACATCGCCGCCCGCATCGTGATGCACGAGGCGTCGACGCCGATCTCGGTGGCGACCGTGATCGGCTCCGAACACGGCGCGATCTATGGCCTGGAAACATCGCCGCGCCGCTTCCTGTCCAACGCGCTGAAGCCGCGCACTCCCGTCGGCGGGTTGTTCCTCGCCGGGCAGGACGCGTGTACGCCCGGCATCACCGGCGCGATGATGGGCGGCCTGATGGCCGCGGCCAACGTCGAGCCCAAGCTGTGGTCGCTGCTGCACTGAATATCCAGAAACGAAGGGAGCAGACAGAATGCCCAATGAACGCGCGCCCGCGCGCAGCAACGGCAGCGCTGCCGCCTCCCAGGCGGCGGCATCGACGAAACGGCGCCACCGCCGCGGTCCGCGCGCGGCGGCGGCCGGCGACACTCCGCCGACGCTGACGCCCGAGGGCATCGAGAAGTTCGCGGTCGGCGAGGCGGTCGCGGCCGCGCGCGAATCGAAGGTCGAGGCGGTGCGCGACATCCTCGCGCGCATTCCGAACAACGACCGCGAAACGATGATGGCGGCGCTCGAGGCGATCCTCGCCGGCGCCTCGCCCGACGACGCGGCCGCGCTGCGCCACGCGCTGCTGCAGCGCCAGGATCAGCAGCCGCCGCCGCTCGATCCCGACCAGGAACTGACGCGCAACTGGCGCGACGGCGGCTATCCGTACAAGAACCTCCTGTCGCGCAAGAGCTACGAGAAGCAGAAATACAAGCTGCAGGTCGAGCTGCTGAAGGTGCAGGCGTGGGTCAAGCACGCCCAGCAGAAGGTCGTGATCCTGTTCGAGGGCCGCGACGCCGCCGGCAAGGGCGGCACGATCAAGCGCTTCATGGAGCACCTGAATCCGCGCGGCGCGCGCGTGGTGGCGCTGGAGAAGCCGAGCGAGGTCGAGCGTGGCCAATGGTACTTCCAGCGCTACGTGCAGCACCTGCCGACCGCGGGCGAGATCGTGATGTTCGACCGCTCCTGGTACAACCGCGCCGGCGTGGAGAAGGTCATGGGCTTCTGCACGCCGGAGGAATACGACGAATTCATGCGCCAGGCGCCGGTGTTCGAGAAGAACCTGGTCAAGAGCGGCACGCACCTGATCAAGTTCTGGTTCTCGGTCAGCCGCGCCGAGCAGCGGCGCCGCTTCAAGGAGCGCGAACAGCATCCGCTGAAGCAGTGGAAGCTGTCACCGGTCGACATGGCGTCGCTCGACAAGTGGGAGGACTACACCAACGCCAAGGAGGCGATGTTCTTCCACACCGACACGGCCGACGCGCCGTGGACGGTGCTCAAGTCCGACTGCAAGAAGCGCGCGCGCCTGAACGCGATGCGCTACGTGCTGCACAAGCTGCCGTACAAGAACAAGGATCCGGCGGCGATCGGGCCGCTCGATCCGCTGCTGGTGGGACGCGCGCACATCGTGTACGAGCGCGGCGAACGGCACGGCACCGCGCTGCTGTGACGGCGCAGCGGCGACGCGCACGCGCCGGCGCGACGGTCAATCGTCCGTCGGCGTGCCGCGGCCCATGCGCGCGATCGCGACGATCTTGGCGGCGACGCGCGCGTCGAGCTTGCCGAACTCGCGGTCGATCGTCGGCCAGTCGATGACCTGAACGTCGCGCAGCCGGGCCGAGCCGACCGCGGCATCGGCGCCGTGTTCGGCGGCGACCAGCAGTTTGTCGAGGCCGTGTGCGCGCGCCTTGTCGAGCAGGGCGGTGGCGCGCGCCAGCGTCAGCCAGCCGCGATAGAAATGGAACGCATAGCGGCGGGCGGGATCGTCGCGGTGGCTGAGCAGCAGGCTGATCGGCTGCGCCGAAGCCGGCGCGGACCGCGCCACGTAGCCGCGGGCCTGGAACCAGGCGACCGCCAGCGCGTCGAGCGGGACATCGAGCTCGCCGTCGTGCAGCGACAGGGTCGAGGCGGATCGCTCCGCGGGCGGCGCCTCCGCGGGTCTCACTCCGCTGTCGGCGAGAAAGCCGGTGGGGCGCGCCAACTCTCCGCGCATGCGACCGGCGACGGTATCGGACTCGTCGCTGAGCAGCACGTCGACATCGATCCGCTGCCCTCCGACGGTGGACTTGACCATGCGGTCGATCGGCGGCGGAGCGGGCCTGGCCATCGAGGGCCGCGCGCCCGCGGCCGGCCGGGCCGCGGACTTTTCGCCCAGCAGCACGCGCGCAAGCAATTCATCGGTGCGCGCCTTGCGCTCGGCACGCTCGCGCTCGATCCGCTGCCGCTTCGCGTTGCGGCGCCAGACCTCCCAGATCAGGCCGACGACCAGCAAGGCGATTAGCAGGTACCCCCACATCCGGTCCAACCCTTCACCGCACGAAGAAAGGATTGTCGCAACCGAATCGCGGTCAATGCGCGGTGGCTACCGATTCGCGCGATCGCCGGCTCGCAGTCGTCCAAAGGGCGCCGTTTGGCTCAGCGCGGCCGGAACGCGCGGGAACACTCACCGGCCCGGCGCGGCGGCTCCGGTCAGATCCGCCCTTCCTCGACGGCGTGGCAGGCGACGCGCGCCGCGCCACCGGCCACGGACAGGAACTTCGGGACTTCGCTCCGGCAGCGGTCGTTCGTGTGCGGGCAGCGCGGATGGAACGCACATCCGCTCGGCGGACTGAGCGGGTTCGGCACCTCGCCGGCGACCGGGGTGCGCGCACGGCCGGTCATCTCCAGGTCCGGAATCGCATCCAGCAGCATGCGCGTGTACGGATGGCGCGGCGAGGAAAAGATTGCCTGCTTGGGCGCCAGCTCGACCAGCCTGCCCAGGTACATCACTCCGACGCGATCGGAAATGTGATGCACGACCGCGAGGTTGTGCGAGATGAAGAGATAGGTGAGCCCGAGATCGCGCTGCAGGTCCTTCATCAGGTTCAGCACCTGTGCCTGCACGGAGACGTCGAGCGCGGAGGTCGGCTCGTCGCAGACGAGGAATTCCGGATGCGTGGCGAGAGCGCGCGCGATCGAGATGCGCTGGCGCTGGCCGCCGGAAAACTGGTGCGGATACTTGTCGCGGTCGGCCGCCGACAGCCGCACCTGCGACAGCAGCTCGTCGACGCGCGTTTCGATCGCGCGCCGGTCCTGCAACAGCCCGTGCGCGCGCAGCGGCTCGGCGATGATGTCGGCGACGCGCCAGCGCGGATTCAGGCTCGCGTACGGATCCTGGAAGATCATCTGCAGCTTCTGCCGCAACGCGCGACCCGATGCGGCGCCGATCGCGCGCAGGTCGCGGCCGAAGAATTCGATGCGGCCGCGCGTAGGCGGGTACAGGCCGACCAGCAGGCGCGCGACGGTCGACTTGCCGCAGCCCGACTCACCCACCAGCGACAGCGTTTCGCCGCGGCGGATCTCGAAGCCCAGGCCGTCGACGGCGTGCAGGACCGCACGCGGCTTGTGCTCGAGCACGCGATTCAGCCACGGCGGCGACACGTCGAAGTACTTAGCCAGGTCGATCGCCTTGACGACCACGTCGCTGCGCGCGGGAGCCGGAGGCGGCTTCGGGACTGCACTCATTCTTCGTCGGCGGGCCGGATGATGGTCTTGTAGTGATCAATCTGCGAGGCGTCGCCGTCGAAGTAGCGCGCGTCCTTCTTCCGCGCCGCGGACGCCTTGTCGAGCGGCAGCACGGTGTCGAAGCCGTTGATCAGGCTCGCGTCGCCCTCGAAGTAGGCCGGCTCCTTGCCGGCGGCGCGCCGCGCGTCTTCATCGTGCAGCCAGCACGCGGCGAGCGACGTGCCGGCCCGCGTCAGGTTGGGCCGCTTCTGCAGGCAGCGGTCGAAGGTATGCGGGCAGCGCGGATGAAACGCGCAGCCGCGCGGAATCTCGGTCAGGCGCGGCATGCTGCCTTCGATCTGCGTCAGCCGCTCCGAATCCTGGCCCACGCTCGGGATCGAACCCATCAGGCCGGCCGTGTACGGGTGCTGCGGGCGATGGATCACGTCGGCCACCGGACCGATTTCGGCGATGCGGCCCGCATACATCACCGCGACGCGGTCGGCGGTCTCGGCGATCACGCCCATGTCGTGCGTGATCAGCATCACCGCGGTCTTCTTGTCGCGGCACAGGCGCTTCAGCAGCGTGATGATCTGCGCCTGGATCGACACATCGAGCGCGGTCGTGGGTTCGTCCGCGATCACGAGCTTGGGCCCGGCCGCCAGCGCCAGCGCGATCACCACGCGCTGGCGCATGCCGCCCGAGAACTGGTGCGGATAGTGATCGATGCGGCGCTCGGCCGCCGGGATGCCGGTGGCGGCGAGCAGTTCGACCGCGCGCTGCCGCGCCTGCGACTGCGACATGCGCAGGTGCGTGGTGATCGTCTCGATGAGCTGCTGCCCGACGGTGTACAGCGGGTTCAGCGAGGTCAGCGGGTCCTGGAAGATCGCGCCGATCTCGCGCCCGCGCACCTTGCGCATCTCGCCGGGGGGCAGGTTGTCGATGCGTAGCCCGGCGAGCTTGATTTCGCCGCTGGCGATGCGGCCCGGCGGCTCCAGCAGGCCGATGATCGCCGCGCCGGTCAACGACTTGCCGGCGCCGGACTCGCCGACGACGCCGAGCACCTCGCCCGGGGCGATCTCGAATGACACGTCGTCGACCGCGACCAGCGTTCCGCGCCGGGTCGGAAACTCGATCCGCAGGCTTCTGACTTCCAGCAGCGGCGTGGCGGTCAACACACCTCCCTAGTAGCCCCCGGCGTGCTTCTCGCCGCAGCCGGCGATCGGCTCGGAATAGTTCACGCGCGGCACGAAGTCCTGCGACAGCGTGTTGTCCTTCTTCGCTTCGAGCCAGTAGCGCGTACATGGCTTGACGTCGAGCGTCAGCGTGCGCTGCTGTCCGTACGGGAACCCCGCGGTGCGCGGTCCCTGCACGACGATCTTGTGCGCGCCGGGGTCGATGCGGATCGGCTCGTAGCCGTGCTGCACGTAATCCGTGCCGTCGACGCGGATCACGGTGACATCGAAGGTGTTCAGCTCGGCCTTGTTCCAGCGCTGGCCCTGGATGTACGAAAACGGCTCGGTGCTGGCGCAGCCGGCGAGCAACGCCGCCGCCAGCAGTGACGCGGATCGCAGTGTCATGACAGCCTCCTTTGCACTCGGCAATGCAGTGCCCAAGCTAGCAAAGGAATTCGACATGTGCCGTAACGATTCGTTGCTACCGCAGCTTCGGGTTCAGCGCGTCGCGCAGCCAGTCGCCGAGCAGGTTGACCGAGAGCACGAGCAGCACCAGCGCGGCGCCGGGGAAGACGGTGATCCACCACTCGCCGGAGAACAGGAACTCGCCGCCGATGCGGATCAGCGTGCCCAGCGACGGCGTGGTCGGCGGCACTCCGACGCCGAGGAAGGACAGCGTGGCCTCGGTGATGATCGCGGTGGCGATGTGCACGGTGGCCAGCACCAGCACCGGCCCGAGCACGTTGGGCAGCACGTGGCGCAGCATGATCGCGGGCGCGGAAACGCCGATCACGCGCGCCGCCTGCACGTACTCCTTGTTCTTCTCGACCAGCGTGGAGCCGCGCACGGTGCGCGCGTACTGCACCCAGCCCGACAGCGCGATCGCCAGCACCAGCACGCCGAACTCGACCTGGCCGTACGCTTCGCGCGGCACGACCGCGCGCAGCACGCCGTCGATCAGCAGCGCGACCAGGATGGCCGGGAACGACAGCATCACGTCGCACACGCGCATGATGAACGCGTCCACCCGTCCGCCCGCGTAACCCGACAGCAGCCCGAGGCCGACGCCGAGCACGATCGAAAGCAGCACCGACGCCACGCCGATCGCGAGCGAGATGCGCATGCCGAACATGATCGCCGAGAACACGTCGCGCCCCTGGTCGTCCGTGCCGAACAGGTACTTCGGGTCGCCGCCGGAGCTCCACGCCGGCGGCTTCGACGCGTCGAGCAGGTTCAGCGACGCGAGGTCGAACGGGTTATGCGGCGCGACCCATTGCGCGAATGCCGCCGACAAGACCAGCACCAGCGCCACCGCCGCCGCACCCACCGCCACCGGCGAATTGCGGAAGCTGTAGACGACGTCGCTGTCCCAGGCGCGCGCGAGCGCGCCCGTCGGGCGTCCGGCGTCCGGCCTCGGGTGTCCGTCACCGCCGGATCGCGCCGCTCGGCTACTCATGCGCCCTGCGCCCGACGCCCGACGCCCGACTCACTTCAACACCATCCACTTCACGAAAATGTCATTGGAGGGCAGTTGCACGAGCGAGAGGTTCTTGCGCACGCCCCACGCGAGCGCCTGCTGGTGCAGTGGGATGTGGCCGATGTCGTCCTGGTGGATCTTCATCGCCTCGTGGATCATCGCGTTGCGCTTGGTCTGGTCGGTCTCGGACTGGATCTTCGACGTCAGCTCGTCGAGCTTCGGGTTGCTGTAGCTGCCGAGGTTGAACTGGCCCTGCCCGCCCGGGCCCGGCGTGGCCATCAGGTTGTACAGCGGGTCGTGCGAATCCACCGTCGACGGCGTCCAGCCGAGCAGGTAGAAGGACGTATTGCGCGACAGGATCTTCGGGAAGTACGTGGCCTTGCTCTCGGCCGTCAGGTTCACCTTGACGCCGACCTTCGCCAGCATCGCCGCCACCGCCTGGCAGATCGCCGCGTCGTTCACGTAGCGGTCGTTCGGGCAGTTCATGCCGACCTCGAAGCCGTTCGGATAGCCGGCCTCGGCGAGCAGCTTCTTCGCGCCGTCGGGATCGTACGGCAGCCGCTTGTTCAGATCGGCCGGGAAGCCCGCCACGCCCGGCGCTTCCATCAGGCCGGTCGGTGTGGCGGCGCCGCGCATCACGTTGTTCTTGATCGCCTCGATGTCGATCGCCTGGAAGAAGGCCTGGCGCACGCGCTTGTCCTTGAACGGGTTCTTGCCCTTGACGCTCGAGTACAGCAGTTCGTCGCGCTTCTGGTCCATGCCGAGGAAGATCGTGCGCAGTTCCGGCCCCTGCAGCTCGTGCAGCCCGGGCGTGGAGTTGACGCGCGCGATGTCCTGCAGCGGCACCGGCTCCATCATGTCGATCTCGCCCGAGATCAGCGCCGCCACGCGCGTGGCCGGGTTGGCGATCGGCCGGAAGTCGATCTCGTCGATGTTGGTCTCGATCTTCTTGTCCCAGTAGTTCGGATTGCGCACGAACACCGTGAGGTTGTCGGGGTTGCGCGACTTGACGCGGAACAGACCGGTGCCGTTGGCCTTGAAGCTCGCGGTGTTCTCCAGCCCCTTGCGCTTGTCGACCGGGCGCTCGGCGCGGTTGTCGGTGCACCACTTCTTGCTCATGATCAGCCAGCGCACGAACATGTTGGGCAGGATCGGATTCGGTGTCGCCGTCACGAAGTCGACCGTGTAGTCGTTGATCTTGCGCACTTCCTGAATCGAGCCGACGTACGCCTTCATGTCGGAGCCGTCGGCCTTGGCGCGCTCGTACGAGAAAGCCACGTCGTCGGCGGTGAACGGCGTGCCGTCGTGGAAGGTCACGCCCTTGCGCAGGTTGAAGCGCCACACGGTGGGCGAGGTCTGCTTCCAGTCGGTCGCCAGCAGCGGAACCAGCTTCATGTCCTTGCCGTAGCCGACCAGCCCTTCGTAGACGTTGCTCAGCATGGTGAGCTGCAGCGTCTCGTTCAGCGAGTGCGGATCGAGCGACAGCATGTCGCCCTGGTCCGCCAGGCGCAGGGTCCTGGCCTGCGCCGGTGCCAGCCCGATGGCCAGCGCGGTGACGATCGCCAGCGCAAGGCGCGCGGCGACGGTTCCTGTCTTCATCAGTCGATCTCCTTGGGGGTCAGCGGCATTCTGCGTTCGGCCAGCGCGGCCAGAAAGCCCGCGCCGAGCGGAATAACGGCGTCATTGAAATCATATCGAGTCGAGTGCAGCCAGCCTCCTTCGGGGCAACCCTGCCCCAGCCGCGCATAGCAGCCGGGCCGGGCCTGCAGCATGAACGCGAAGTCCTCCGCGCCCATCGACGGCGGCAGGTTGCGCACGACGCGTTCGTGGCCGATCAGCTCCTCGGCGACCTGCGCGGCGAACTCGTAGTTCGGCTGGTGATTGATCGTCGCCGGATACATGCGCTGGTAGTCGACCTTCGCCTCGCCGCCGAAGCCGCGCGCGACGGACTGCGCCAGATCGCGCAGCCGGCTCTCGATCTGCTCCTGCACGCTGTGCTGGAATGCGCGCACCGTGCCTGAGATCCTGGCTTCGCGCGGCACGACGCTGAAGGCGTCGAGGTTGCCGGAGTTGATCGCGCACAGCGACACCACGGCCGCTTCCAGCGGCGCGACATTGCGCGCGACGATCGACTGCGCCGCGGTGATCAAGTGCGCGGCGATCAGCACCGGGTCGATCGTCAGGTGCGGATGCGCGCCGTGCCCGCCGCGGCCGGTGATCGTGATCTCGACGCGGTCGGCCGCCGCCATCATCGGCCCCGGATTCAACCCGATGTGCCCCGGCGGCAGGCCCGGCCAGTTGTGCTGGCCGTACACCTCGTCGGCGGGAAAACGCACGAACAGGCCATCGTCGATCATCGCCTTGGCGCCCGCGTAGCCCTCTTCGCCGGGCTGGAAGATCACGTACGCGATGCCGTCGAAGTTGCGCGTCGCTGCCAGGTACTGCGCGGCACCGAGCAGCATCGTCGTGTGGCCGTCGTGGCCGCACGCGTGCATGCAGTCTGTCTGCTTCGAGCGGTGCGGGAAATCGTTCTCCTCCCGGATCGGCAGCGCGTCCATGTCGGCACGCAGGCCGATGGACCTGGCCGACGCTTCCGACTTGCCGCGGATTACGCCGACCACGCCAGTGCGGCCGATGCCGGTGTGCACCTCGATGCCCCACTGGTGCAGCCGCTCGGCGACCAGCGCCGCCGTACGGTGCTCCTCGAAGCCGATCTCCGGATGCGCGTGCAGGTCGCGCCGGATCGCCGTCAGCGCATCGTGGTGCCGGGCCGCGAAGCCGACCGCGCCCTTCAGCGCCGCGCCGAGATAGGTGCTCATCCGTGGGCGAGTACGGCGCGGTCGATGCGCAGGCGCGGGTCGACCGCGAAGTACAGCAGGTCGACGATCAGGTTGATCACCACGAACACCAGCGCGATCAGGCACAGATACGCGGCCATCACCGGGATGTCGGCGAACTGCACCGACTGGATGAACAGCAGCCCCATGCCCGGCCACTGGAACACGGTCTCGGTGACGATCGCGAACGCGATGATCCCGCCCAGTTGCAGCCCGGTGATCGTGATCACCGGCACCAGCGTGTTCTTCAGCGCGTGCCCGAAGTGCACCGCGCGGTTGGTCAGCCCGCGCGCGCGCGCGAACTTGATGTAGTCGGTCCGCAGCACCTCGAGCATTTCGCTGCGCACCAGCCGCATGATCAGCGTGAGCTGGAACAGCGACAGCGTGATTGCGGGCAGGACCAGGTGCTTCCAGCCGTCGATCGTCAGCAGCCCGGTCGTCCACCAGCCGAGCGCGTCCGTTTCGCCGCGGCCGTACGACGGCAGCCAACCCAGTTGCACCGCGAACACCAGGATCATCAGGATGCCGAGCAGGAACGTCGGCAGCGAAACACCGATCAGTGACAGCGCAAGCAGAAGCTGCGACAGCCACGAATTGCGCCGCAGTGCCGTGTACACGCCCATGGGAATGCCGACGCAGACGGCGATCAGCGCGGCGACGAACGCGAGTTCGAGCGTGGCGGGAAGCCGCTCCTTGATGAGCGTCGACACGCGGCGGCCCTGGCGCAGGCTGATGCCGAAGTCGCCTTCAGCGGCATTGGCGGCGAAATGGCCGAACTGCACATAGAACGGCCGGTCCAAGCCGAGGTCGGCGCGCAGACGCGCGCGATCCTCCGGGGTGGCATCCTGACCGAGCATCTGCGTGACCGGATCGCCCACGTACTGGAACAGCAGGAAAGCAACGAACGCCACCGCCAGCATCACGAGGATGGCCTGCAGCAGACGTCGCATGACGAACGCAGCCATGACCCCTTCTTCGAGAGCGCCCGGCACCGCAGGTTCCGCGCGACCGAGCCATTGCCGGCGCGAAATATACCCTTGAACCGCGGTGTTTCGACGTGCAGCAAGACTGAAAGAATCCGCGCGGCGGATCGACTATCCGGCGTCCACCAAAACCGACCCACGAGGAGCGACATGATGACCCGACGCACGTTTCTTTCCGGACTGACCGGCCTCTTGGCCGGGGCCGACGCCGTCGCCGCCGGCAAGCCGAATCCCGACCGTGCGGACCGCGTCGAACTGCCCGACTCCGACTGGAAGCAGCGGCTGACCCCCGAGCAGTACGACGTGCTCCGGCGCGAAGGTACCGAGCGCGCGTTCACCAGCGCGCTGAACACGGAGAAGCGCAAGGGTACGTACCACTGCGTTGCGTGCGAGCTGCCGCTTTTCAGTTCCGGCATGAAATACGAGAGCGGCACGGGCTGGCCGAGCTTCTACACGACGCTGCCCGGCGCGTTCGAGACCAGCACCGACTTCAAGCTGCTGTATCCGCGCACCGAGTACCACTGCGCGCGTTGCGGCGGACACCACGGCCACGTATTCAAGGACGGGCCGCCGCCGACCGGCCAGCGCTGGTGCAACAACGGCGTGGCGCTGAAGTTCGTGCCCGCGTGAGCGTGCCCCGCGTGAGCGTGTCGATGGGGCGGCTGATACTGGCGCTGGCGGTCGCCTTCGCCGCCGGCGTCGCGCACGCGCAGCCCACGGCCAAGGCGATCTTCGCCGGCGGCTGCTTCTGGTGCGTGCAGTCCGATTTCGACAAGGTCGAGGGCGTGATCTCGACCACGGCCGGTTACACCGGCGGCAACGTGCCGAATCCGACCTACGAGCAGGTCTCGAGCAAGCGCACCGGCCACGCGGAGGCGGTCGAGATCGTGTTCGACCCGCGCAAGCTGAGCTACGCGCGGCTCGTGGAGTACTTCTGGCACACGATCGATCCGACGACGAAGGATCAGCAGTTCTGCGATCACGGCACGCCGTACCGCACTGCGATCTTCGCGCTCGACGCCGAGCAGTTGCGCATCGCGCAGGAATCGAAGGCACGGCTGGAGAAGACCAAGCCGTTCAAGGCGCCGATCGTGACCGAGATCGTGATGGCCGGACCGTTCTATCCGGCTGAGGATTACCACCAGGAGTATTACAAGAAGAATCCGCTTCGTTACCACTTCTACCGCAGCGGCTGCGGGCGCGATGCGCGGCTGAAGGAGCTGTGGGGAGACCTGGCGGGACGCAGGTAGGCAGGCAGGTAGCCGCTACCACGCCGGAAGCACGCAGCGGCGGCTGCGCTGCGCCAGCGCCGTGTCGAAATCCGACAGCGCGCGCTGCATCACGTCGGAAGTCCCGGCGTGACAGGTCAGGCAGGCGCCGACGCGCAGGATGCGCTTCTGCTCGTCGACGCTGAAGGGGCGCACATCGTCGCGCGCCGACACCATGCCGGTGCGCGTCTGCAGGAAGCCGATCCACGCATCGGCCGGCAGTCCGTCGTGAGGCGAGCGCGGCTGCCTGGGTTCGAAGCGCCAGCGGCCGGCGCCGCCTTCGATTTCGTAGCGCAGCGTGCCGCTGCCGTAGCCAAGCGCGATCGGGTCGCTGTGGCATGAGCGGCAGGAGCGCGTTTCGCGCCGGATCGTGTGCGCGAAGGTCAGCCCGTACAGGCGGCGGAAGATCACGTCGGGCGGCCGGCGCGGGTCGCGGTTGCGATCGAACGTCATGATCATCCCGGGAACGAAGGTTTCGATGCGGCTCCCCTCGCGGCCGTCGGCGCCGCGCCGCGCGAGCACGCCGAGCGTCGGCGGCGCCACCTGGAACGGACCGGCGGATTCGTTCCAGGTGCCCTTCACCCACGCGTGATCGAGATTGTCGTAGCCGACGTCGTCCGGATCGAATTCGGTATGGCAAGCCGCGCAGCGCGACGCCCACGCGGAGTGGCACGTGGTACACGTGAGGCGCGCGTGCCCGCGGTCGCCGGTGCACACCGGCAGCGGTGGTGCCAGAAGCAGCGTCGCGCCGTCGCGTTTGCGGCGCAATTCGCCCCGCCCTGCGGCATCGACGAACACGTTGACCAGCGCATCGCCGGAACGCGCGGCGCCCAGGCGCTGCGACGGCGTCGTTACCCAGCCTCGCAGCGCGAGCAGCGTGCGCGCCTCGGGGTCGAGCGCGGCAGGATCGATCGACGCGAGCCGGCGCGCGTGGCAGTCGGTGCAGGCGATGCGAACCTGCTCGCTCTTGCGCGCGACCGGCACGCCGCTGCCCATCACTTCGCTCGACACGTGGCAGTCGATGCACCCGAGTCCGCGTTCGTGGTGCACGTCGGGCAGCACGCGCTCGAACACGCGTCCGTCTTCGAACGTGCGCAGCCGCGCCGGGTCCGTCCCGGCCCGCGGCGCGCGGTTCAGTTCATGCCAGCCTTCGTAGCTGGTCGAGATGCGGCTCGAGCGGCTGTGACAGCCGAAGCAATGGTCGTCGCCCGGATTGACGGTCAGCCCCGGATGCGTGCGCGGAATCGCGCGGCGCTGTTCCGGCGCGATGGCGAGATAGCGCGCCAGCTCGGCCGCCGCCTCCTTGCCGTAGACGAGATGGCAGGCATTGCAGCCGCCGCCGCGCGACTCCTGGCCGATCGCGCCCCACCCGGTCTTCGGCTGCCCGAGGTGGCATGAGATACACAACTCGCGCAGGTGGCTGTCGGCCACGCTGTGCCCGAGAAGATTCGCGTTCGGCGGCGCCGCCGCGGAATCGACGGGCTCGCCGAGCACGCGCCGGTCGGCGGTGATGACGCCGGCCATGGTGGACATGATCGAGCGCTCGACGCGCGGGGCGATCGCGAGGTGGCAACCCGCTTGCCCGCAGGTGCGCCGTGCGTCCGCGAGGTTGCCCGGCACGCGGAGAAGCTCGCGGTGCGCCCGCTTCCCGTCGAGCGTGAAGGGGTCGCCGCCGTGGCAGGACGCGCAGCCGAGCGCATCAGGTCGATGCGAGCGATCGAAGCCGCCGACCTCCGCGTGACAGGCGCGGCAGCCTTCCGGGCGCCCGCGCACGACGGCGGCCGCGAGCCGGCTCGACTGCGGCGGCACGGCACGCAAGATCCATCCCCACTGCGGGTCGCTGCGACGATCGGGCCAGCGCGGACTCATGCCACCGTCGCCGTTCAGGAAGACGGCGCTCGCGCACAGGCCGAGATAGGCGGTAGCGACCGCCGCGACGGCGCGACCGGCGTAGCCGCGCCACCGGCCGGGCAGCTTCGGGATCGCCCAGAGCGCCAGCACTGCCGCCGCCACCGCCGCGACCGCCGCACCCGGCGCGTATTGCAGCAGGGACTGCAGTGGGAGAAAGAACCACGGACCACGAAAGGTCGGATCCAAACCGTCGTGCAGGCCCGGCGAGACGACGAGCGAAAGCATGAAGAGGGGCGCGATCCATGCCACCACCCGGCGCAGGCGCGGGCGGCATCCGCGCCGCAATTCGAGGATCAGCAGCGCCGTAAGGATGGCCGCCGTTCCGAGATGCACCGCATAGACGTGCATCGCGGAGGCGCCGCTGCGGAACGCACCCGCCGTACGCACAGGAATTGGCAGCGCGGCGAGCGCACCGGCGATCAGCCGTTCCACTTCGCGGGCATCGCCGTCCCCACGCAGCAGGAAGCCGCTCAGCATCGCCGCAAGCAGCACTGCGGTCAGCAGCACCGTCCGCGCCGATCGCACGGCGCCCGGCGCTGCCAGCCGCAACTGGCGCCATGCGAGGAGCAACCCGAGGACGAGCAGCGCCTGCGCGCTCCAGTAGTGCAGATTGCGCGCAAGAGCGGCGGCCGGCTGGCCCAGCAGCCAGCCGGCGATCGTGCGATAGGCGTGCTGCGGATCGAAGAAGAGGGCCAGCACCGCGCCGGCCAGCAGACACGGCCCCAGGGCAGTGAGCGCGCCTTCGAGGCTCAGCGCGGCCGCGGGGCCGGTGCTGTGATGCCGCGCGTCGGCCACGAAATCACCGCGTACAGCGGCAACGCGACGCCGGAAAGAAAAAAGCCCCGGCAGATGCTGCCGGGGCTCTTGTGAGGCAAGCCTGACAATGTCCTACTTTCACAGGAAATACATCCCACTATCATCGGCGCTGAGGCGTTTCACGGTCCTGTTCGGGATGGGAAGGAGTGGTACCACCTCGCTATGGTCGTCAGGCTAAGACGGACGACCCTTCGCTGCAAGGCCCCGCGGGCCCGCGCGAAAGATCCAACTCGGAAGAAGCAGCCGCGCCGATCGATCGATTGGTCGAACCTCGGCGCGGGGTCGTGATTGCGGTGCTCTCAGCCTCGAGATCGAGGCAGCACGGTTATAGGATCAAGCCGCACGGGCAATTAGTACCGGTTAGCTCAACGCCTTACAGCGCTTCCACACCCGGCCTATCAACGTCCTGGTCTCGGACGACCCTTCAGGGAGGTCAAGCCTCCGGGAAGACTAATCTTCAGGCAAGTTTCCCGCTTAGATGCTTTCAGCGGTTATCTCTTCCGCACATAGCTACCC
>JAKORH010000388.1 GCA_029777935.1 Pseudomonadota bacterium | reverse complement strand
CGCGGCACGCCGACCCACTCGACGATGTCCTTGGCGCAGCCCAGGATCACGCTGGCGATGCCGGCGGTTTCGAGCGCGCGCGCGGCGAGGCTCACCGACTGGTGGCACACGGGGCAGTTGGGCACCAGGATCGCTACGTCGGCCGCATCTCGCGCGCAGCGCGCGACGATCTCGGGGCAATCGACCTCGAGCGTCGTGCGCCGGCTGCGGTTGGTCGGCAGGCCGTGGAAGTGCACCGCCACGGCGCCGATGCGCCCTGCCGCGTGCGCGCGCGCCAGCGCCGCGAGCGGAAAGTAGGCATTGATGTCTTCGCCGGTCGTGTGCGCGCGATCGATCGCGACGTGTGCGATCCGCAGGTCCGGCTGACCCGCGGATTGCATCGAGTACACGCGATAGAACTTCGCCGCCGCGTTGTAGGGCGCGCCGGGACCCTGGTCACCCTTGTCGGGCTGATACGGCGCGGCGGTCGTGATCAGCGCGACCGTGCATTCAGACAGCGGCTTCGCCAGGCGCCGGAACGGCACTTCGGCGTAATGCGCCCACTCGTACGGCGCGCCGTAGCCGAGCGCCTGATAGTAGGTGCGGACGCGCTCGAGGTATGGAATCGGCGCGTCCAGCGCGGGCGCGAAGCCGAAATCCTCTGCGCGCCCGCCGCTCATCGTCGCTCAGAACAGCCCCTGGCTGACCCAGTAGAAGATCGCGGCGATGAACGCCGCCACCGGAATCGTGAAGATCCACGCCCACACGATGTTGCCCGCCAGCCCCCAGCGCACGGCCGACGGGTTGCGCACCGATCCGACGCCGAGGATCGCGCCGGTGATCGTGTGCGTGGTCGACACGGGGATGCCGAGCACGTTGGCCAGGAACAGCGTCAGCGATCCACCCGTCTCGGCGCAGAAACCGCCGACCGGCCGCAGCTTCGTCAGCCGCTGGCCCATCGTCTTGACGATGCGCCAGCCGCCGAACATGGTGCCGAACCCCATCGCCACGTAGCAGCCGACGATCACCCACACGGGCGGCGCCTTGTCTTCGGCCGCGACCATCCCGGCAGCGACCAGCAACATCCAGATGATGCCGATCGTCTTCTGCGCGTCGTTGCCGCCGTGGCCGAGCGAATACAGGCTCGCCGACACGAGTTGCACCCGCTTGAACCAGCGATCGACACGCAGCGGCGCGGTGCGGCGGAAGATCCAAGAGAGCGCCACCATCATCAGCGCGCCGAGCACGAAGCCCAGCAGCGGCGACACGAAGATGAACAGCACCGTCTTGCCGATGCCGGCGCCGATCAGTTTTCCCGCGCCGGCCTTGGCGACCACCGCGCCGATGAGGCCGCCGATCAGCGCGTGCGAACTCGACGACGGCAGGCCATACCACCACGTGACCACGTTCCAGACGATCGCGCCGAGCAGCGCACCGAACACGACGTGGTGATCGACCACGCCGGGATCGACGATGCCCTTGCCGATCGTCGCTGCGACCTGCAGGTGGAACACGAACAGCGCGATCACGTTGAACGCGGCCGCCAGCAGCACCGCGTGGCGCGGCTTCAGCACGCCGGTGGACACGACGGTGGCGATCGAGTTGGCGGCGTCGTGAAAGCCGTTCATGAAGTCGAACGCGAACGCCAGCGCGACGAGGAGTACTACGACCGGCAGCGCGATCGGAACGGTTTCCATCGCGCGCCGATCAGGAGTTCTCGAGAACGACGCCTTCGATCAGGTTCGCCACGTCCAGGCAGCAGTCCGAGATAGATTCGAGATGTTCGTAGATCGCCTTCAGCTTGATCAGCTCGCGCACGTCGATGTCGTCGCGGAAGAGCTTCGACATCGCCGAGCGCATCACGCGGTCGGCGTCGGACTCGAGGCGGTCGATCTCCTCGCAGGTCTTCAGCGCCGCCTCGGCGCCCTGCGCGCTGGTGATGTTCGGCAGCAGCGTGACCGCGCTCTGCACACTTTGGCAGCACTGCATCGAGATGTCGCCGAGCCGCTCGACGTCGGCCGGCAGGTGCTGCACGTTGTACAGCGCCAGCACCTCGCTGGTGTCCTGCAGCAGGTCGAGGATGTCGTCCATCGCGTTGATCAGGCTGTGGATCTGCTCGCGGTCGATCGGCGTGACGAAGGTGCGGTGCAGCTTGCGGTGCACCTCGGCGGTGATGCGGTCGGCGGCGTGCTCGGCGGCGATCACTTCGACCGAGTACTTCTCGCGCAGATCGGGCGCCGCGTAGTTCTGGATCATCGCCATGAACGCGCGCGCGCCGTCGGCGATGTGGCTCGCGTGCTGGTTGAACATTTCGAAGAAATTCTCGTCCCTGGGCAGCAGCTTGCCGAAGACCATTGTTCGCTCCCGCGCGTTGTCGCGGCGCGCATTGTAGGCGGCGCCGCCGTCGCCCCGGCGAAGAGCCTGCCCCGGCAGGCTCTTCGCCGGGGCGAAATGCACCGTTGGATTCGAGTCAGCTCAACACTCGACGATATTCACGGCCAGTCCGCCGCGCGCGGTCTCCTTGTACTTGGTCTGCATGTCGGCGCCGGTCTCGCGCATGGTCTTGATCACGTTGTCGAGCGACACCACGTGCGAGCCGTCGCCGGCGAGCGCCAGCCGCGCGGCGTTGATCGCCTTGACGCTCGCCACCGCGTTCCTCTCGATGCACGGGATCTGCACCAGCCCGCCGACCGGATCGCAGGTGAGCCCGAGGTGATGCTCCATGCCGATCTCGGCCGCATTCTCGACCTGCCCGGGTGAGCCGCCGAGCACCGCGGCGAGCGCGCCGGCCGCCATCGAGCACGCGACGCCGACCTCGCCCTGGCAGCCGACCTCGGCGCCGCTGATCGACGCGTTTTCCTTGTACAGGATGCCGATCGCGGCCGCGGTCAGCAGGAAATCGCACACGCGCGGCTCCGAGGCGCCCGGCACGAAACGCGCGTAGTAATGCAGCACCGCCGGGACGATGCCGGCCGCGCCGTTGGTGGGCGCGGTCACGACACGTCCGCCGGCGGCGTTCTCCTCGTTGACCGCCAGCGCCCACAGGTTGACCCAGTCCATCACCGCCAGCGGATCGGTGAGGCCGGCGCCCGGCGCGGCCAGCTTGCGGTACAGCGCCGGCGCGCGCCGCTTCACCTTGAACGGACCCGGCAACTGGCCTTCGGTGCGCAGGCCGCGCTCGGCGCACGCCTGCATCGCATCCCAGACCGCGCGCAGCCCGGTGCCGATCTGGGCGTCGCTTCTCCAGTGGCGTTCGTTCCGGCGCATGATTTCGGCGATCGAGCAGCCTTCGCGCTCGGTCAGCGCGAGCAGCTCGTCGCCGGTATGGAACGGGTGCGGCAGCACGGTCGTATCCGGCGCGATGCGCTGGTGCGATCTGCCGTCGGCCGCGACCTCGTCGCTGACGACGAAGCCGCCGCCGACCGAGTAGTAGATCTTAGCCAGCAATTCGCGCCCGGCGGCGTCGAAGGCGGCGAAGCGCATGCCGTTGGCGTGCAACGGCAGCGACTTCGTCCGATAGAACAGCAGATCGCGCGCGGAATCGAACTCGATGGCGCGCCGGCCAAGCAGCGTCAGCCGCTGTTGCGCGCGAATCTGCGCCAGCCGCGCTTCGATGCCGTCGATATCCACCTTGTCCGGCTCGTCGCCTTCGAGCCCGAGCAGCACCGCCTTGTCCGAGCCGTGGCCCTTGCCGGTGGCGCCGAGCGAGCCGTACAGCTCCGCTCGAACCCGCGCGGCGCGTTCCAGCAGCTCGTCGTGCGCCAGCCGCAACGCGAACATGCGCGCCGCGCGCAT
>JAKORH010000007.1 GCA_029777935.1 Pseudomonadota bacterium | reverse complement strand
CTGAATGCGTCCGCCGATCGGTACGCGCTGCGCCTCGTATTGCAGGCGCATCGCGGAAACGCAGGCTTGAGTCTGCCGGCGCCACGAGAGCGGCGCGACCGGCGGTGCTGGCCCGGTCGGCGCGAGTTCGTCAGCGACCACAACGCCCGGCTGTACTTCGGCGCCGGCAGGCAGCCCGCCAGGGTGCAGATAGACACCCGGTGCCAGCCGTTCGGACGCAAAGCCGGTCGCGCTCGAGTAGCGGCAGGCGATGATCGAATCATCCGCGCCGGCGCCGAAGTGGTAGACGCTGGAGCTCGGCGGCACCTCGTCGGTGAGGCCGGCGCGCTTCGGGTCGAGGTTTTCCGCGAGGCGCGCGAGAAACTCCGGCGCGAATCCGTCGAGGTCCTCAATGCCGCGCAGTCGCGGTTCGGTGATGAGGAACTCGATCCATTTCACGAGTAACGCGTGCTGGCCGGTGCTGCCGATCAGCATCTGCAAATGCGGCAATGCGTGGATTTTCGAGGTTGCCCCGACGATGCCATCCGCGGGCGTCGCGACCGAGGTATCGCAGGCGACGAAAGCGCGCTCGCGGTAGATCGCGAAGTTCAGCGCGGTCATGCGGGCGGCTTTCCGGCGGTCAGCGCGAATCGGTGAAGATCGACCCGCACACGGCGCAGCCGTTCGCGCAGCAGCGTGTCGATCACGTCGGCGCTTTTGCAGGCAGCGACCCGGTCCAGAAATTCCTGATCGTCGGCCAGGTGCAGCAGCACGAGTCGCTCGTGCTCGGCGTCCATCCGGTCCTCGAGTTCGCCCAGGGTCACGACACACCTCCGGCGGCTTCACGCTCGAGCTCGGCGGCCATGCGATCGATCTCCTTCGCGCGCTGTTCCATCGCTGCGGAAATTTCCGCGCGGATCGCGTGACACTCGGCCTTTATGGCCGGGATCAGTCCGGGCGCATCCACGACGGAAGCAACACGAGCCGGCAGCGCGTTTAGTCCTTGAACCATGATCGCGGCGTGTCGCATGAACTCCTGTTCCACGAGGTCGGCGCCGAGCAGCCGGCCCGTGCGCACGTCGTTTGCGATCTCAATCTGCCGGCGCTTCGCCCGCTGCGTGAGCAGCTTTTCCGTTTGCATGTCGGTCGACGTACCGCCTTCGCGCAGCAGCCGAACGTAGGCCGGCACGCATTCGCGCAGGTCGAACTTCGAGCCGCTGCCGGGGAAAATTCCATCTTTGCGCAATCGTCGGACATGCCGATCCGTCAGCGCGAGAATGCTGCCGAGCTCGGCAGCGGAAACGATCAGGGGGGCGGACATGGACATGGTTTTTTTACCTCGTGCAT
>JAKORH010000044.1 GCA_029777935.1 Pseudomonadota bacterium | reverse complement strand
TGCGCCGGCGTGATCTTGACCGCGCCGGTGCCGAAATCCTTGTCGACGTACTCGTCGGCGATCACCGGGATCGTGCGATCGGTGAGCGGCAGCCGCACCGCTTTCCCCACCAGCGCGCCGTAGCGCGGGTCGTCGGGGTGGACCGCGACGGCCACGTCGCCCAGCATCGTCTCGGGGCGCGTGGTGGCGACGATCACGCCCGGCCCGCCATCGGTGCCGGGATAACGGATCTGCCACAGCGTGCCGTCTTCTTCCTCGCTCGCCACCTCGAGGTCGGACACGGCGGTCTGCAGCTTCGGGTCCCAGCTCACCAGCCGCTGGCCGCGATAGATCAGGCCTTCTTCGTACAGGCGCACGAACGTGTCGACCACGACGCCCGACAGGTGCGGGTCCATCGTGAAGTAGGTGCGGTTCCAGTCGACCGAGTCGCCCAGGCGCCGCATCTGCCGCAGGATCGCGTCGCCCGAGTACTGCTTCCACTCCCACACCTTGGCGACGAAGTCCTCGCGCTTCATCTGGCGCCGGTTCACGCCCTGCTGCTCGAGCTGGCGCTCGACCACGATCTGGGTGGCGATCCCGGCGTGATCGGTGCCGGGTAGCCACAGCGTGTTGAAGCCGCGCATCCGGTGATAGCGCGTCAGCGCGTCCATGATCGTCTGGTTGAACGCATGGCCCATGTGCAGGATGCCGGTCACGTTCGGCGGTGGCAGCTGGATGCTGAAGGCGGGCCTGTGCGAATCGAGCCCCGCCGCGAAGTAGCCGCGCGACTCCCATACGGGATACCAGCGCCGCTCGATCGATGCCGGGTCGAAGCTCTTGGCGAGCGATGCGAGGGGAGTCGGTGACGTCATTTCGTCGCGCTTTCCGTCGGTGGATCGGGGACGAATTGAATTTTAGGGGAATCGTCTCTAGTCTCCGCGCTCTGTCTGTTTCGACTTCGTGCACCATGATTCTCGACTTCCTGCGCCCGGCCGCGCTCGCGCTGTCGGTCGCCACGCTCGGCGCCTGCGCGAGCGTGGTCGCGACGCCGCCCGCCACCCAGCCCACTAACCAGCCCGCCACCCAGCCCGCTTCCAGCCACGCCGCGCCGAACGCGCAGAACGGAACGCCCGCGCCCGCGGCGCCGGCAGCGCGCCCGGCCGAAACCCCGCTGCGCCCCTTTGCCGACGTGATCAAGGACGCGCAGGAGATTCCGGGCCTGTTCACGCTGTGGCGCAAGGACGAGAAGGTGTGGATCGAGATCCGTCCCGATCAGCTCGATCAACCGCTTCTGTTCAGCACCGTTCTGTCGCGCGGCATCGCGCAGCTGCCGTTCGTGCCGGGGCTGCTCGGCAATTCGCAGGTCGCGAGCTTCCATCGCATCGGCAACCAGCTGCAGCTCGTCGCGCGCAACACGCTGTTCAAGGCGCCGGAGAACTCGCCGTTGGCGCGCGCGGTGCGCGACAGTGTGAGCGACAGCATCATCGCGTCGGCCGCGGTCGTGTCGGCGCCGCACGCGCAGCGCAAGTCGTTCCTGGTCGAGGCCAACGCGCTGCTGCTGGCGGATGTCGCCGGCATCGGCACGCTGATCGACACCGCCTACCGCATCGGCTACGGGCTCGACGCGCGCAACAGCTCGGTCGAACGCGCGCGCAGCGCGGCCGGCGACACGACGATCGCGGTCAACCTGCACTACGCGGTGGCCAAGCTGCCGGCGCCGCCGGTCACGCCGCCGCCGCCCGGGACACCGACGCCGACGCCGCCGCGCGCGCTGGCGGATCCGAGGAGCTTCCTGCTCGGCATCCAGTACCGCTTCACGCGGCTGCCCGATCCGCCGATGCACGCGCGCATGGCCGACGAACGCGTCGGCTATTTCGTCGACGAGCATCGCGATCTCGGGCGCGACTACGGGCAGGAGGCCAATGTGCGCGTGATCAACCGCTGGCGGCTGGAGAAGAAGGATCCGGCGGCCGCGGTGTCGGAGCCGAAGCAGCCGATCGTCGCTTACCTGGACCGCGACATACCGGTCGACCTGCGGCCCGCGGTCGAAGCAGGCGTGCTCGAATGGAACAAGGCGTTCGAGCAGGCCGGATTCCGCAACGCCATCGTCGTCAGGCAGCAGCCTGACGACGCGGACTGGGACACGCTCGAAGGCCGGCACATGGCGATCCGCTGGTTCGTCGATTCGAACCAGAGCGGCACCACTGCGATCGGGCCGAGCCAGACCGACCCCCGCACAGGCGAGATCCTGTACAGCGCGGCGCTGATCCCGGATCTGTGGGCGCGCATCTCGGGCCAGCGCTTCAGCGAGGTGCTGCCGCCGCGGACGCAGGCCGCGCCGGTCGCGGGACTCGATGAGCAGTGCAGCTACGCGTTCGACGCGCTTGAGCAGGCTGCCTTCTCGTTCGAGCTGCTGGTCGAGCGCGGCGAGTTCGCGCGCGACAGCGACGCCGCGCGGCGCTTCATCCACGACTCGATCAAGGAAGTGGTGATGCACGAGGTCGGTCACGCGCTCGGCCTGCGGCACAACTTCAAGGGTTCGACTGCGGTCACGTTCGCGCAGTTGCGCGACGCCGACTTCACCGGAACGAACGGCCTGTCGGCATCGATCATGGACTACGTGCCGGAGAACATTCCGCTCGACAGCGAGGCGCGCACCGGCCGCCTGCAGATGGACACGATCGGCGTCTACGACCGCTGGGCGATCGAATGGGGCTACAAGGAGTTCCCCGCCGCCGACGAGGTGAAGGAGCTGACGACGCTTGCCTCGCGCTCGGCGTCCGATCCTCTGCTGGCATTCGCGACCGACGAGGACGCCGGCGGCGACAGCATCGCGACCGCCCTGCCCGGGCTCGATCCGCGCGCCAACCGCTTCGACCTCGGCGACGATCCGCTCGCCTATTACCGCAGGCAGCTCGCGCTGACGCGGGAACTGTTTACGCGCACGCAGCACCGCCGGCTCGACGCCGATGACGATTACCGCGTGTACCGGCGCAACCTCGAGCGCGGGCTGCGGCAGTTGCGCGGCGTGGCGCCGAACGTGGCCAAGTACGTCGGCGGCCTGTATGTCAATCGCGACCGTGCCGGCTCGGGCCGGCCGCTGTTCACGCCGGTGGAAGCCGCGCGCCAGCGCGAGGCGCTGAAGCTGCTGACGACCGAACTCTTCTCGCCATCGAGCTTCGCGTTCGAGCCGCAGTTCATGCAGCGGCTCGGCGTCGATCGCTTCGCGCGCGGCAGCGGGACCGACTTCAGCCTGCCAAGCGCGGTGCTCGACATCCAGCGCCCGGTGCTGGACCAGTTGATGTCGGAGGCGGTCGCGCTGCGGCTGGCGAACGCCGAGGCGAAGACTGCCGATCCGAAGTCGCTGCTCGACTTCGCCGAGGTCCAGTCCATGCTGACCGATGCGGTGTGGAAGGAACTGGCGACCGGCGAGGACATCGGCGGACTGCGTCGCAACCTGCAGCGCGAGCACCTGAAGCGTCTCGCCGCCGCCGTGGTGCGGCCGATCCCGACCGTGGCCGCCGACGTGCGCTCGGTGCAGCGGCAGCAGGCGGAGAAGCTGGCGGCACGCATCGCGCGCGCGCTCGCGGTGCGCGGCAAGCGCGGCGCGGTGGCGCAGGCGCATCTGGCCGAAAGCCTCGCCACGCTGCGCGAGGCGCTGGCGGCGCCGCTGTACAAGATCGGCGTCTGAACGCGGCTACGGCCGGCGATCGCCGGCCGCGTCGAGCGCCTCCCGCACCGCGCGCGTGACAATGTCGGCGAGCGTTTCGCGCAGCAGGCGATCGGCCTGCGCGCTGAATTGCTCGATCGCCGCGTCGAGCGCGGGGCGCAGTTCGGCGCGGATGCGCTGCTCGATCTCGGCCGGCAGCCGCTCCAGCACCTCCTTGAGCACCGCTGCGCGCAGCTCGTCCACTGACGGTGGGGGCGGCGCCGGGGGCGGCGGCGCAACCGCGGCCGGCGGCTCGGCGCGGATCACCTGCTCGAGGGTCGGCAGCGCGAAGTCCAGATCGAGCGCGGGCAGCGTCAGCCGCTCGGTGAGCAGCGGGATCGAATCGTCGTCGATCGGGCCGGCCGGGGCATCGGTGCGCGCGGGCGTGGTCATTCGTCGCCGACCTCGTGCGCGACCGGCGTCACGCCGCGCTCGCGCCACGCGCGGAAGCGGCCGCGCGCCTGCGTGCGATCCTGCTCGTCCTTCGACACCACTTCGATCACGCGCGCGAACTGCGCGCACCAGTCGGGCTGCGGGACCTCGTCGTCGAGGTTGAGCAGCACGTCGCGCCGCGCGCCGCCTCCGGCCGCCAGCGTCAGCCACACCGGCGTGTGCATTGCCAGCGGCGAGTCCGCGTACACGTGCGGCACGAAGTCGAGCGCGGAGAACGTCCACAGCGCGGTGTCGAAGCGCGCCAGCCGATCGGCGTCGCGCGCGTACACGAGCACCGACAGATCCGCCGCGCGCGCCTTGCGCACGACTCGGCACGCGTAGTGCAGCCGATGATCGACGTTGAAGTAGAAGTCGACGCGCATCAGGAATTGCGTCGGGCGTCGGGCGTTGGCGTCGGGCGCGGGTCGATCATTACGTCGGGCGTCGGGCGTTGGCGTCGGGCGCGGCTAGATCACGGCGTCCAGTCTGCTCGGCGACGCAGGAACCCGCAAATCCCGCGCGGAGGGTTGACGCC
>JAKORH010000387.1 GCA_029777935.1 Pseudomonadota bacterium | reverse complement strand
TCGACCTCGTGCACGTGCGCGAGCATCGGCACCAGGATGCGCACGGTGCCGACCGCCGAGGCGCGCAGGATCGCGCGCAGCTGCGTCAGGAACAGCTCGGGGTACGCCAGGCAGTAGCGGATCGCGCGCAGCCCGAGCGCCGGGTTCGACTCGACGGTCGGCGCACCCTGCGCGATGCCGAGCGACAGCCGCGCCATCTCGTTCAGCACCTTGTCGGCACCGATGTCGAGCGTTCGGATCACGACCGGCTTGCCCTTCATCGCGCGCGCGACCCTGGCGTAGGCCTCGAACTGCTCGTCCTCGTCGGGCAACTGGTCGCGGTTCATGAACAGGAACTCGGTGCGGAACAGGCCGATGCCGTCCGCGCCCACGTCGAGCGCGTCGCGCACGTCCCCGGGCAGGTCGATGTTGGCCATCAGATCCAGCGGCACGCCGTCCTTCGTGCGCGACAGCTTTCCTTTCAGCCGCCGCAGTTGCGAGCGTGCCTCGGTCTGCGCGCGCAGCCGCTGGCGGAACTCCGCCAGCGCGCCCGCCTCCGGCACGATGTGCAGGCGGCCGGCCTCGGCGTCGATGACGACGAGATCTCCTTCCTTGACCGCCTCGCGCGCGCCGGCCACGCCGAGCACGGCCGGCAGCCCCAGGCTGCGTGCCAGGATCGCGGTGTGCGACGTCGGCCCGCCCATTTCGGTAATGAAGCCGGCCACGTCCAGGTCGGCGCGGTCTCTCAGGTGCAGCACGTCGGCCGGCGCCATGTCGCGCGCGATCAGGATCAGCCGCTCCCCTTCGGCTACCTTCGGCACCGCCATCGCCGTCTGCGGCTTGCCGTGCGCGAGCGCCTTCATCACGCGGTCGACGACCTGACGTACGTCCTGCGAGCGCTCGCGCAGGTACTCGTCGTCGATCGCGTCGAACTGGCGGCACACTTCCTCGAGCTGCATCGACAGCGCCCACTCGGCGTTGATCAGCTTGCCGCGCACGAGGTCGCGCGGCGCGTCGCACAGGTTGGAGTCGTCGAGGATCATCCGGTGCAGATCGAGGAACGCGCCGACCTCGCTCGGCGCTTCCGGCGCGACATTGCCGCGCAGCTCGTCGAGTTCCGCGCGCACGATCGAAAACGCGTTGTTCAGACGCGCCACCTCGTGCAGCACGTCCCTGCGCTCGACCTGGTACTTGGGAATTTCCAGCTCGGAGGCGCCGAGCAGGTGCGCCCGGCCGATCGCGACCCCCGGGGCCGACCCCGAGACGATGCCGATGCCGACCAGTTCGCGCGCCACGCCGGGTCCTATTCGTGCTCGCCGAACTTCGATAGGAACAACTGCCCGATGGCGTCGAGCGCCGCCGCCTCGTCCGGACCATCGGCGTCGACCGTGACGGTCGAGCCGTGCCCGGCGGCCAGCATCATCACGCCCATGATCGACTTGGCGTTGACGCGGCGGTTGGCCTTGGCGATCCAGACTTCGCTCCTGAACTGCGCCGCGGTCTTGGTGAGCTGTGCCGAAGGCCGGGCGTGCAGCCCGAGCTTATTGTCGATGGTGAATTCGCGCGTGATCATCGCCGGTCGGCCGGAGATTCTGATTTTGTACCGGAGGCGTCACGACCTGCATCACGCCCTGCATGCCGCCGGCGACAGCCTTGTCGGCCAGGTCGGCAAGCTTCCCGTCCCGATAGCACAGCGCGCGCAGCAGCATCGGCAGGTTCGCGCCCGCCACCACCGCCACGCGCGGCGGGTCCGCCAGTTGCACCGCGATGTTGCCGGGCGTGGCGCCGAACGCATCGGTCAGCACCAGCACGCCGGTGCCGTCGTCGATTTCCTTGACCAGGGCACGGGCCTGCTTCTCGTACGAGGCGACATCGGCGCCGGCCGGCACGTCGAGCACGCGCACGCGGTTCTCGGCCCGGCTCGGATCGCACGCGTAGACATGCGACGCGCACTGCGCGAGCGCGCTCGCCAGCGGCGCGTGGGCGATGATCAGGACGCCGATCACTTGCTGACCGCCTTTTCCAGCGCGTCGACGAACATGCCGGCGACGTTGCATCCCGTCTGCTGCGCGATCTCGACGAAGCACGTGGGGCTGGTGACGTTCACTTCGGTCAGGTAGTCGCCGATCACGTCCAGCCCCACCAGCAGCAAGCCGCGCCGCGCCAGCACGGGGCCGAGCGCGTTGGCGATCTCGCGGTCGCCGTCCGACAGTGGCTGCGCGCGGCCGGTGCCGCCGGCGGCCAGGTTGCCGCGCGTCTCGCCCGGCTTCGGAATCCGCGCCAGCGCGTACGGAACCGGCTGGCCTGCGATCAGTAGCACGCGCTTGTCGCCTTCGCGGATCTGCGGGATGTAGCGCTGCGCCATCACCGTACGCTCGCCCAGTTGCGTGACCGTCTCCAGGATCACGTTCAGGTTCGCGTCGTCCGTCCGCAGCCGGAACACGTTCATGCCGCCCATGCCGTCGAGCGGCTTGACCACGATGTCGCCGTGCTCGCGCAGGAACGCGCGGATCGCGTCCACGTCGCGCGTGACCAGCGTCGGCGCCGCGAACTCCGCGAACTCGGCGATCGCGAACTTCTCGTTGTGGTCGCGCAGCGCGCGCGGGTCGTTGAACACGCGCGTGCCCTGCCGCTGCGCGGCCTCGAGCAGGAAGGTCGCGTACAGGTATTCGAGGTCGAACGGCGGGTCCTTGCGCATCAGCACCGCGTCGAACGCCGTCAGATCCTGCAGCCCCGCTTCGCGCTCCACGAACCACGCGGCGTGGTGGTCGTTCGATGGCGGCGCCAGCGACAGCAGCACCGCTTCGGCCTGCACGCGGCTGCCGGCACCGTCGCCGGCCCAGCGCAACTGCGGCGGCGTGCAGGCCCAGATGTCGTGGCCGCGCGCGGCGGCCTCTCGCATCATCGCCACCGACGAATCCTTGTAGGCCTTCAGGCTTTCGAGGGGATCGACGACGAACAGCAGCGACAGTCCCTGCGACATCGCGTGCGGCCTATCCCGCCAGCACCGGCTCCACCGCCTGCGCGCGC
>JAKORH010000386.1 GCA_029777935.1 Pseudomonadota bacterium | reverse complement strand
GGTGCGCTGAGTCCGGACAGCCAGGGGTCGACCGTCCGCCCGTCCAGCCAGTGCTGCGCCGGGACGTTGCTGTGCAGGACTTCGTGCTGCGGGATCGCCGTCACCACGAGCGGGATGGGAATCGCTTCGAGCAGTTCGCGCTGGGCGAGCGCCGCGCGTTCGCTGGCGGCCATTTCCTGCGCGACAAGCCGGCTGCGGTTCAGCTGTTCGAGCATCCCGTTGAAGCCGTTCACCAGCCGCCCGAACTCGTCGCCCGAATCCCAGCGCGCGCGCAGTCCGTAGTCGCTCGTCGCACGCACGCGGTCGGCGACATCGGCGAGCCGGCGCACCGGCAGCGCGATCTGGCGTGCGACGAAGAAGACGACGCTGAGGATCAGCAGCAGCAGACCCGCCGCCGTGCCGAGATGGATCCACATGCGCTCGAACAGCTGGTCGAGGCGCGCTTCGAGCAGGCGATTCAAGGTTTTCCCGGCGCCGGTCCAGGTGCGTTCGAGTTCGGCAGAGAGGGCGGCCGCGGCCTCATCGATCGTCATCGGCGCGAGCCCGGCGCCCTCGTCGAAGATCACCCGGTGCGCGCTGTCGCGATAGCGGTTGATTGCCGCGAGCAGGGTTTCCCGTGCTGCCCCGAGCTCCTGCCGGACGCCGGGCCGCGCCGCCGAGATCGCCTCCGCGTAGTCGGTGTCGATGCCTTTGACGACGGCGTCGAGCTGTCCTTCGAGGATGAGATAGGTCGTCTGCAGCCGGTTCCGTTCGAACGCAGTGGTGGTCTTTGCGGCAGTCCGCATGCCGATCTGTTCGACCAACTCGAAAAGCTCGGGAAAGCGCATGACGATCAGCGACATCGTGTAGTAGCTGTCGAGATCCGGGTCGAGGATGAGGTTCGACTGGTTGCCGAGGCGAATGATCAGCGCCCGCGCAGCCTGGATCGTCTGTGGGCGGAGCGCTGGTTCGCGCGCGTCGATGCGCTGCGCGAACTGCGCGACGAGTTCGCCGCTGTCCATGCCCTCGCCGAAGTGGAGTTCGGCATCGCGCAGCCTGTTGCCGTCGAAGGCGTTGGCCCCGCTTTGCGGT
>JAKORH010000385.1 GCA_029777935.1 Pseudomonadota bacterium | reverse complement strand
CGCGCTTGCCCATCACCTTGATGGGGAAATCGGTCGGAAAGGTCAGCGGCGAGTGAAGTTGCATGAACCCGATATGGGGACGTGTCGCGGGATTTCTATCCCGCCGCGCGCAGCCCCTGCAACTGCGCGCGCCAGCGCGCCGCGTCGTCGCGCTTGGCCTGCTGATACCAGGCGTGGATGCGGCGGAACGCCTCGCCTGGCACGCCGTTGCCGACCGGTTTCCCGTCGAGCCGGGTGATGGCGATGACCTCGCGGCCCGAGGACGAAAGCAGGATCTCGTCGGCGCTGCGCAGCTCGGCCTCGCCGATCGCGCGCACTTCGCACGGCATGCCGTGCGCGCGCGCCACGTCGAACACGGCGTCGGAGGTGATGCCGGGCAGGATCAGGTTCGTCTTGCGCGGGGCCGCGAGCGTGCCGCCGCGCACGACCAGGATGTTGGTGCTCGAACCCTCGGTGAGGAAGCCGTCGCGCAGCAGCACCGTCTCCGTGGCGTCGTGCTCGATCGCATACTGCTTCATCAGCACGTTGCCGAGCAGCGACGTACTCTTGATGTCACAGTGCAGCCAGCGCTCGTCGGCATGCGTGACGGCCGACGTGCCGCGCTCGATCTGTTCGGCCGGCACCTCCGGCCACGGCGACGACACCGCGAACACTGTCGGCGCCACGCCGGCGGGAAACACGTGATCGCGTTTGGCCACGCCGCGCGTGACCTGCAGGTAGATCGATTGGCGCGGCCACGGGTGCAGCTCGATCAGCCGCGCGACCAGCCGCAGCCAGTCGTCGCGCGGCAGCGGATTGGCGATGCGCACGGCGGCGAGGCTGCGGTCGAGGCGATCGAAATGCTCGCGCGCGCGGAACGGCGCGGTGAATCCGGGCTGAACCTGGTCGCAGGCAATCACCTCGTACACGCCGTCGCCGAAGATGAAGCCGCGGTCGAGCACCGGGATCTTCGCCTCCGCGAGCGGCATGTAGGCGCCGTTCAGATAACAGGTGGCTTCGCTCCATTCCATCTCGTTGATCCCGTGTTGGCCGAAGAGGACGAATGCTACCGCCCGCACCAAGTGTCATTCCCGCGGAAGCGGGAATCCAGCCCGTGTTGCGCTACTGGATCCCCGCTTGCGCGGGGATGACGTCTGCCCGCTGCGTCAGTTCGCGCTGCACCGGCAGACGGTGGCGCGGTCAGGTGTCAATCACCCGGCGCCAGCGCGTCGATCGCCTTCTCCGCGACGACGTGCATTTGCACCAGCCGCTTCAGCAGCGACAGCCGGCGATGGAAGAAATGATCGGTGCCCGGCAGCACCACGACCGGCAACCCCTGCGGCCGCGCCCACGCGAACACGTCGGCGAGCGCGATCGTCTCGTCGTGCTCGCCGTGG
>JAKORH010000384.1 GCA_029777935.1 Pseudomonadota bacterium | reverse complement strand
TCTGGGTCGGCGGCGACCGCCTTCGTGTCGTCGTTCGCGCCTTGCGACCACGACGGGGCGATTGGAAGCGCCGCGGCCATGGCCAGGAGAGCCGCGGCGATTTGCGCGGTCCTGCAAGTCGTCGGAGGCTTCGCACGCATCTATCGCTCCTCCGGAAAACTGCCGTCCCGGCAGAAGCTCACCTGCCAGCGCAGTTCCTGATCGGCGCGCTTGCCTTGCTCCAGCACGTCGCGCTGGCGCGTCGTGACTTCGAGCCGCGCGCAGCCGGGCTGGGGCAGGGCGTGCAGTGTCGCCACGTCGATCTCGATGGGCGTGGTGGCAGCGAAGCGGCGGCGCACGTAGTCGGCGCCGGGACCGGTGAGCACGCCGTACGCGGCGCCGCGCTCGGCGGCGAGCGCCAACAGCGGCTTGATCTCCGTGACCGGAATTCGCTGCGTCGTCTGTGCATGGCCTGGCATGGTGAGCAGCGCGCCGAGCAGGACCGCGCCGAGGACGAGTCGACGCGTCGGGATGGGCGGGATGGCAGTGATGAAGGTCATGGGCCGAAGTAGCTGTTGACCTTCTGCTGCGCGCGCTGCTGCAGGTCGCCGAGGTTCGGCAGCGTGGGCGCGATCTCCGCGTAGAACTCGCTGAGATCCATGCGCGAGAAGTCGAGCGCCTGGAGCTGCGTGAGCGCGAAGCCGCTGCAGTCGGGGCCCTGGGCACCGCCCCAGCCGCGGCCGAGTTGCGCGCGACCCTGTTCGTTGATGATGCGCGACAGGCGCGAGTTGAAGCAGCAGTAGGTCTCGGTGGTCTCGATGCAGGTGCGGATGATCGGCAGTCGCGCCGAGCAGTAGCTGCCGACGCCGTGGCACAGGCGGTTGTCGCGCTTCATCGCGAGGACCTGTTCGGCGTCCTCGCAGGACAGCAGCCCCGAGAGCTGGATCGCGAGCATCGCGAGCGTCCACGGGCCCGGCACCAGCGAGGTCACGAAGGAGCCCACCGACAGGTCGCCGGCGATCAGCCCGGCGAGCGCCGAGGAGCC
>JAKORH010000383.1 GCA_029777935.1 Pseudomonadota bacterium | reverse complement strand
TATCGGCGATCGGTGAGCATCGACGCGAGCGAATCGACCTTGTACGCGCTCTGCCCATGTGCATAGATCAGCGCCGCGATCAGCACGCGCGGTCCGGTCCACTCGGATGTGCGGCGCAGTGGCAGCCATCGCGCGCCAGCGCCCTCCACCCTCGACCAGGTCGACCCATCGATCAGCAGCGGCGCGTCCGGCATGTGCCGAAGCCAGAGCCGGCCGCCCGCGGCGAATCGTTCGACGCTCTTGAGTTCGCCGATGATCAGCGTCATCGGGAGTCCTCGCTCGTCGGTCGACGAATGAAGGAAGGCGAGCCTCTGTCGGCGCCGCGCGGCGATCTCCAGCTTGGCTTGCGCTTGGAAGGGTTCCGGCACGTACAGCCGCTGGCTCAGCCGTTCACCGTGAACCCGGACGTCGTCGGCCGCCTCGATCAGGTACTTGCACAACGTGCCCTGACCGCGCTTGCCGCGCATGGCCGGAACCCAGCGATTGAACCCGGCCCGGTCATAGAGAAAGTGCAGCACGGCGCGCAGACTCATGCGGCGCCGCGACGGGCGGCGCGGGGGCATCTCGCTCGCGTCGTCGATTGAAGACGCTCGGCCGGCCCGATGAGTCAGCGGGAAACGCACCCGCAACTCGATCGCATCCGGCGCGTGTTCGATCACCGCCGTGCCGAGCAGCTCGCCGAGGCCGGATTGGCCTTGCTCCGGTTCGAACGAGGCGCACGAAGGGTGATGCCTCGGTCCGCTCTCGGGCATCCGCTTGACGACGTACCGCCGGTGCCTGGCGACATACATCGGCAGGCCGCCGGCGACGCACAGGCAAAGTGGCCGCTGCGGGGTGTCGTACACGGCTGCCAGCGCGGACTGTAGTGCGTCATCGCCGATGTCGAAGGTCTGATCCTTTACAAGAATTCGCTGCGGAGACATCGCTGCATTCGATTGCGAGGACGTCAGACTTTGCCGCCGGCGCAACCGAGGGTGAGCCGGTAGCCGATGCATCGGCGCAGTTCCTGACGACCTACGAGCTCGCCGGTCACCGCGGCGGTCGCACGGACAGCCGTCGGGGCCTTGGTTCGCACAGGGACTCCGGATACCGTCTCCGGCGATCCTCAGCAGGTACGGTTTCGCGGTCCAGTCGAAATGCCCGAGCTTTGTCGGTCGATTCCCGATCGGCTCCGCAGCGAGAGCTGCAGCAGCAACGCGAGCGGGCGTCGAATCATTGCCGAAAGGCGGGGCTTTCGCGATCAGGGCGCAACGACCGTTCCGAGTGCGCCCGATCGCGGCGACAATCGCGGCGCCTCGTCTCGGTCTGGATCGGACGGGCATCTTGGCAGCGCCAAGCGCCGCAGACGTGACCTGCCCTCTCTCTCCTCCGTGCGGTCTGCGCCGGCCCGATCGCGCCCATACGGGCGCTCGACGTTAAGCGAGCCCTCCAGATAGAAGTTCGAAGCCGCTGTGCGTGATTCATTTGCGCGCACAGGTTCATGGCATTGCGCGCGGTTGTGACCCGCGCATCGCGCTCATTCTGACCGCCGGCTTCGACGGTTCATTCTGACCGGCGCACCACCGCGCCCACACGGACGACGTCGATCACATTGCCGTGCATTGCGCGGCGCGCCTACTTCCCCATCGAGCCATCGACGTCTCCGGAATCCGCGTCGAATGCGCAAGCCCTTGGATTCCACGTTCCAACCACAACCCGCGTCCCGAACGCGAACAAACACCGCCATGAACACGCTGTCGCTGGTCGAAGCCGCCGCCTTCCTGCGCATGCACCCGGAGGAACTGCGGTGCCGCGCGAAGGCGGGACGGATCCCGGGTGCGAAGGTCGGACGCGCCTGGGTGTTCATCGACGATGACCTTGCCGACCACGTGCGCTCTCTCTATTCTCAGCAGCGGCAAGCGCTGCAAGTGACACTGAGAAAGGAGATGGAATGTCACTTCGCAAGCGCGGGGGTCTCTGGTGGATCGACGTCGCCGCTCCCAACGGGGAGCGAATACGCCAGTCTGCTGGGACTCCCAACAAGGCCCTAGCGCAGGAAGTTCACGACCGGCTCAAGGCCGAGTTGTGGCGGCTCGCAAAGCTCGGCGAGAAGCCCCGCCACACTTGGAACGATGCGGTGGTGCGCTGGCTGAAGGAGTCCGGCCACAAGGCCTCGATCGACGCCGACAAGATCCACTTGCGCTGGCTCGATCGCTTCCTGGGTGGCAAGCCGCTGGACTCGATCAGCCGTGCAGTCGTCGATCGCATCACGGACGCGAAGCTTGGCGAGGGCGTAAGGAATGCGACGGTCAACCGCGTGCTGGAGGTCCTTCGCGCCATCCTCAGGAAATGCGTCAACGACTGGGAATGGCTCGATCGCGCACCGCAGGTGAGGATGCTGAAGGAGCCGACGCGCAGGATTCGCTTCCTGACGCCATCGGACGCCGCCCGCCTCTTGGCCTGCTTACCGCCGCATCTCGCGGATATGGCTGCGTTCACGCTCGCCACCGGGCTGCGGCGAGCCAACGTGACCGGTCTGCAGTGGTCGCAAGTGGACATGGTTCGGCGATTGGCGTGGATTCATCCCGACCAGGCCAAGGCCCGGAAGGCAATCGCGGTGCCGCTGAATGCGGAGGCTGTGGTGATCATCCGGCGTTGGCTCGGGAAGCATCCGACGCATGTGTTCAGCTTTCGGGGGAAGCCGATTGTTCAGGTCAGCACGAAAGCGTGGTACGACGCGCTACAACGCGCCCAGATCCACGATTTCCGCTGGCATGATCTGCGGCACACTTGGGCGAGCTGGCACGTGCAGGCGGGCACGCCGCTCTATGCCCTGCAGGAACTGGGCGGGTGGGAAAGTCCGGAGATGGTGCGGCGCTATGCGCATTTCTCGGCTGAACACCTCGCGCCCTTCGCAGATCGCCTGTGCGCTTCGCGGGAAGTGGACGGACCGAACGGCCGCGATTTACGGCACATTTACGGCACAGTCGTAAATGACAAAGGGGTTGCATCGCTGCAACCCCTTGAGTAAATGGCGCGCCCGGCAGGATTCGAACCCACGACCCCTTGGTTCGTAGCCAAGTACTCTATCCAACTGAGCTACGGGCGCGAGGGGGCGGAGTATACCGGAGCCGCGCGCCCGCCCGCCGCTGCTTTCAGCCAGCGGTCGCGACCTCCTTGGCCGGCTGGCCTTCCGCCGCTGGCTTCAGCGCCGCGTCGCGCAGCAGGCGGCGCAGCACCTTGCCGATGTTGCTCTTCGGCAGCGGCTCGCTGCGCAGTTCGACGGACTTCGGCACCTTGTAACCGGTCAGGTGCTGGCGGCAATGCGCAAGCACGTCGGCCGAGGTGAGCGCCGGATCCTTCGGCACCACGACCAGCCTGACGGCTTCGCCCGACTTCTGGTCCGGCACGCCGATCGCCGCCGCTTCGAGCACGCCAGCGTGCATCGTGGCGACGTCCTCGATCTCGTTCGGGAACACCTTGAAGCCGGACACGATGATCATGTCCTTCTTGCGGTCGGTGATGCGGAAATAACCGCGCTCGTCCATGATCCCCATGTCGCCGGTGCGGAACCACCCGTCGTTCGTGAACACCTTCTTCGTCTCGTCCGGGCGCTGCCAGTAGCCCTTCATCACCTGCGGGCCGCGGATGCAGATCTCGCCCATCTGACCGATCGGAACTTCGCCGCCCTCCTCGTCGAGCACCGCGGCCTCGGTGGACGGGATCGGCATTCCGATGGTTCCGGTCCAGTCCTTGATGTCCAGCGCGTTGGCGATCGCCACCGGCGAGGTTTCGGTCAGCCCATAGCCCTCGACGATCGGCACGCCGGTGACCTGCTTCCATTTCTCGGCCACCGCGCGCTGCACCGCCATGCCTCCGGCCGAGGTCAGCTTCAGCGTGCGCAGGTTCAACTCCGCGAAGCCCGGCGCGTTCAGCAGCGCGTTGTACAACGTGTTGACGCCGATGATCGCGGTGAACGGCGTCTTCTTCAGCGTGTCGACGAACGCCGGCAGGTCGCGCGGGTTGGTGATCAGGATCGTGTGCACTCCGAGGCGCATGAACGCGAGGTTCATCGTCAGCGCGTACACGTGATACAGCGGCAGCGGCAGGATCGCGGTTTCCTTGCCTTCCTGCAGATCGCGCGCGGCCCACGCGTTGACCTGCAGCACGTTCGCGACCATGTTGCCGTGGTTGAGCATCGCGCCCTTGGCCACGCCGGTGGTGCCGCCGGTGTACTGCAGAAACGCGAGGTCGTCTCGCGCGACTGGCACAGCGGCGAGCGTCTTCTCGCGTCCCAGCCGCAGCGCCGCGTTGAACGGCGTCGTGTTGGCGATGTGCCAGTCGGGCACCATCTTCTTCACGTGCTTGACCACGAGGTTGGTGATCAGCGCCTTCACCGGCGGGAAGAGGTCGCCGACCTGCGTCGCGATCACGTGCTTGAGCGACGTGCGCGGCAGCACCTGCTGCAGAGTGTGGGCGAAGTTCTCCAGCACCACGATCGCAGTGGCGCCCGAGTCTTTCATCTGGTGCTCGAGCTCGCGCGGCGTGTACTGCGGATTGGTGTTGACGACGGTGAGCCCGGCGCGCAGCGCGCCGTAGAGCGCCACCGGGTACTGCAGCAGGTTCGGCATCATGATCGCGACGCGCTCGCCCTTCTTCATGCCCAGCACCTGCTGCAAGTAGGCGCCGAACGCGCTGCTCAGGCGGTCGAGCTCGCGAAAGCTGATCGACACGCCCATGTTGCCGTACGCAGGCAGATCGCCGAAGCGGGCGCAGCTTTGCTCGATGATCTCCTTCAGCGAGGCGTACTCGCCGACGTTCACGTCCGCCGGAATGCCCGGCGGGTACTGCTTCAGCCAGACCTTTTCCATCTTCCGCTCCTCTGTTCCCCGAAATTCCTCATTACTCAGGTTGCCACTTCTCCAATCGCACGAATTGACCCAGCAGAAGTCTGCGGCGAGTCATGGCGCGAATCCGCGTAGGCGGCGCGGTAGCGGCTGGCGCGGATGTGCGCGGCGAGGTCGGCCGGCCGCGGGGCGAGCGCCAGCCCCTGCGCGTAGCCCACTTCCGCCACCGCGGTGGCCACCGCCGCCGATACGTCCCGCATTCGCGACGCGGGCGGGAAGATGCAGCCCGCCGCCAGATCCTCGCCGCTCACCTGCTCGGCCAGCGAGTGCGCGGCGGCGAAATACATCTCGTCGGTCACGCGCGTCATCCGGCATGCGAGGACGGCGAGCCCGATGCCCGGGAAGACGTGGGAGTTGTTGCCCTGCCCCGTGACGAACGTGCGGCCGTCCAGGGTCACCGGCGCGAACGGGCTGCCGCTGGCGAAGATCGCGTGTCCCTGCGTGGCCCGGTAGACCTGCTCGGCCGTGCATTCGGCCTTCGAGGTGGGATTGGACAGCGCAAAGACCACCGGGCGCGCAACGCCCCGCGCCATCGTGGCGAGCACCGGCTCGCTGAAAGCACCGCTCTGTCCGCTGGCGCCGATCAGAAACGTCGGCCGGATCGCCTCCACCGCCGCCTGCAGATCGGCCACCGGCGCGTGCTCCTGCGCGAACGGCCGCTTGTGCGCAGCCAGACCGGGGCGCGCGGTCGTCACCAGTCCTTTGCTGTCGATGAACCAGCAGTGTCGCCGCGCCTCGCCGGGCGACAGGCCGGCGCGCTGCAGAGCCGCGGCGACGATCGTGCCGATGCCGACATTGGCCTCGCCGGCGCCGAAGAACAGGAAGCGCTGTTCCGCCAGCGCCCCTCCGGTGATGCGCAACGCGGCCAGCACACCTGCGAGGCCCATCGCGCCCGTGCCCTGGATGTCGTCGTTGAACGACGGGACCCGGTCGCGGTAGCGCGCCAGCAGCCGGAACGCGTTGACGTTGGCGAAGTCCTCGAACTGCACCAGCACGCCGGGGAAGATCTCCTGCGCGGCAGCGATGAATTCCTCGACCAGCGCATCGAATTCGGCCTCGCCGGTCCGCGGCGCCCGCAGTCCCAGGTACAGCGGGTCGTCGCGCACGGACGCGGTATCCGTGCCGACGTCGAGCATGACCGGCAGGCACCGCGCCGGGTCGACGCCCGCGCATGCGACGTACAGCGCCAGCTTGCCGATCGGGATGCCCATGCCGTTGGCGCCCAGGTCGCCCAGCCCCAGGATGCGCCCGCCGTCGGTGACGACGATGATGCCGACCTCCTTGCGTGGCCAGCGCCGCAGCACGTCGCGGATACGGCCGCGCTCGCGCGGCGTCAGGTACAGCCCGCGCGGCCGCTCGTAGATCCGGCTCCAGTCGAGGCATGCCTGCCCGACCGTCGGCGTGTAGACGATCGGCACCAGCTCGGCCAGGTTGTCGATCAGCGTGCGGAAAAACAGCGTTTCGTTCTCGTTCTGAAGCGCGGCCAGGTAGCAGTACTTGTCGAGCGGCGCCGCCTTTGCGCGCACCGCCGCCAGCACGCGCGCAGCCTGCTCGTCGATGCTCTCGACGCGCGGCGGAAGGAAACCGGTGAGGCCGAGACGCTCGCGCTCTTCGAGCGAAAACGCGGTGCCCTTGTTGGCCAGCGGATCATGCAGAACGTTCGTCATTGCGCCGCCTTCCCCCAGCCGCGTTGACACGATCAAATCGTAGGGATTCCGCACGATCGGAGATTGCGATTTGGCAGGCTCCAGCGGGGATCCAGCGGCTTCGAGTGAAAGTCGATGGGTCCCCTACTTCGCGAGGACGACGCGGCACGCGCTGTGTCATCCCCGCGAAAGCGGGGATCCAGTGCCGTGCGGCGAAAGGCGCTGGATTCCCGCTTCCGCGGGAATGACACTTCCCTAGGCAAGCGCCGTCATCCGACTGCTGGAAGCTCGATATGCTCGCCACGGTTCGACTGCCGAAGGGAACTTCAGTATGGGCGTGCAGGACCGCGACTGGTGGCGCGAACGCCGCGACCGCTTGCATCCGGATGATCCGCGTTCGACGCGGCGTGCGCGCACCGCGCCGCCGTCGCGCGGCCGCGGCCTGCTGCTGCTCATGCTGGTCCTCGTCGTTCTCGCCGCGATCCTGTGGCGGCAGCGCGCGCCGGGCGCGGTCGTGCCGGGCGGGACGATTCCGCAGCGGCTGAACCCGGCGTGCTCCGATCCGTTTCCGGCCGCCGGCGCCATCCTCCCGGCCGGCGGCGCGCTCATCGATGGTCAACCGTCATCGGCCACGCAGTTCGTCAACCGCACGCCGGTCGATCGCATGGTCGACCTGCTCGCGGGCGAACAGGTGCTGATCAGCATCGCAGTGCCGGCCAACGGGGCGGCGACCGTACCGCTGCCGGCCGGCGCGTACGGCTGGCGCCTTCGCCACGGCGCCGCGTGGTGCGCGGCCTCGGCTGCCTTCGTGCGCGAGCAACGCACGATCGTCACCAACAGCCTGCAGATCGTGCCCACGTCGATGCTCTCGATCTACATCGACCCGGACGCGCGGCCCGGCGGCTTCGTGCTTCACACCTCCGACCGGCCGGTGCTGTCGAACACGCCGCTGTATGGCGATTTTGGTTCGGCGCGTTCCATTCCCGGCGGCGGACTCCTGATTACGCGCGCAGCGGACGGCCATTACTACCTCGACGGAACGATCGAAGGCCTGCCGGTACGGTTCATGATCGACACGGGCGCTACCGGCGTCGCGATTCCCGCCGAACTGGCGCGGCGGCTCGGCTACTACTCGGGGCCGGAAGTCGTTTCGAACACGGCCAACGGGCGCGCGACCGGCTACGCGATCCGGGCCAGGCGGCTGGGGTTCGGCCCGTTCTTCGCCGACGACGTGAAAGTCATCGCGCTGTCCGAGCTCGACCGTCCGCTGCTCGGCATGTCGCTGCTGCAGTCGCTCGACATCCGCCAGACCGATGCCGGGCTCGAGCTGCGCGCCGCGCGCTGAGTCAAATTCCAGGCGCGGCCATCCGGCACGCGCTCTACCGCGTCGCGCCGAGGCGCTGGTGGGTCGCGATGTACAGCGCGCTGGCCGCGATCACCGCGATGCCGGCGAGCGACCAGCGATCGGGAAAGTCGCCGAACACCGCGTAGCCGGCCAGCAGCACCCAGCCCAACTGCGTGTACGAGAACGGCGCGAGCCGGGATGCCGGCGAGTGTTCGTAAGCGCGGATCAGCACGAGGTGGCTGCCGCCGCCGAGCAGCCCCATCAGCACCATCAGCGCCGCGTGCAGCGGCGTGGCCGGCGCCATCCATGCGAACGGCAGCACAACCGCCAGCATCACGGTGCCGACCAGGCCCGAGTAGAAGAGTGTGGTGTACGGGTTTTCGACCCCGGCCAGCTTGCGCGTCAGCACGTGATAGGCGGCAAAACACACCGCCGTGCCCAGCGGCAGCAGCGCCATCGCGCTGAACACGCCGCTGCCGGGACGGATGATGATCAGCACGCCGACAAAGCCCGCGCCGACCGCGAGCCAGCGCGCCGGCTCGATCCGCTCCTCGAGGAAGATCGCCGCACCGAGCGTGACCAGCACCGGCCCGATCAAGGTGATCGACGAGGCCTCCGCGATCGGCATGAACTTCAGCGCGCCGACGAAGAACAGGCTCGAGCCCGCGAGCACCACGCCGCGCACGAGCTGCAGTCCGAGCCGCTGCGTGCGCACCAGCCGGCCGCGCAGCCGCGGCCCCAGGAACAGGATCACCAGCAGCAGGTGGAACGCATAGCGCGCCCACACGATGCCCGGCACCGGATAGAAGCGCGCCAGGTACTTGGCGATCGTGTCCAGCGCGGTGAACATCGCCACCGCCGCCATGATCAGCACGATGCCGCGCATCGTGTGCTGACCCGGCGGCCCGGCGGAATCCGCGCTCATCGCGAACGGAGTCGAAGCGGCATCACGGCGCGCAATGATAGCCGTGCGCGTGAAGCGTCTCGGCATTTCAGTCGTATCTGTCGCCCGGCTCAGGCCGGGGCCCAATTTCGCGACCGACACTTGGGCCCCGGCCTGCGCCGGGGCGACGCGGTTGCGCCGCTTCGACTGAACGAATTCCATGAACGCATCGGCACCCGATGACGAGATCGCACACCGCTTCTGTCCCGACGCTGTGCCGCGCGTGTTGATGCACGACGCGGGCGCGATGCTGTTCGCTTCAGCCTTGCATCGGCCGCCGGACTGAACGAATACTCATCGCGCCGGCAACGCGTCTGGCCGACCAGCCATCGCCGCATCGAACGCCGTTTCGAGCTGTGCATTCGTCCCGCGCAGGCCGGCTACGACGCGCGCCGCCCAGTCGAAGTATTCCTGCCGCCGAGCAAGCGACCAATCCGCCGGAGGGTTGTCGGCGACGTCGCGGACGTTGGCGATCTTGTCCGCCAGCTTGACGAGCTTGGCGCGCGTGGTCAGGTGCGGCGCGTGGACCTCTTGCAGGTGCTTGCGCTCCGCATTTGACAGTGCCTTGTTGTCCGTGACCTCGGCGACGATGTCAGCGACGACCTTGCCGAAGCGCTCCTTCAACTCCTCGAACGTCGTCTGTGTGTCCTCGATCGTGTCGTGCAGCAGCGCGGCCGCGATCGTCTGTGCGTCAGCGACATCGCCATCAACAGCAAGAATGCGCGCCAGTTCGAGCGGGTGGTTGATGTACGGGCTAGCCTCGGCGTCCTTGCGCCGTTGATTGCGATGCTTCGCCGCCGCGAAGGCGGCGGCGTCCACGAGCAAGGCCGCGTCGTTTGCGTGCTTCATCATGCCGGTCAGGTCGGTTGTGGCCAGGCGCCAGCCAGGTGGCGGCCCGGTCGTGTGCCGCTCTGCCGGCATCCGGCCGTTGCGATCGCATCCTTCATGCCGCCAGGCGCTGACGCGCGTGCCAGAGGTCGTAGGCGGACTGCCCGGCCAGCCACGTCTCGGCGCTCGGCCCGCCGACGCCGGGATGATCGCCTTTGTCGTCCAGCCACTTCTCGAGCTTGATCGCCAGCTCCGGGCTGATGCCGGAGCGCTCGTTGATCACTCGCGACAGCATCACGCGCGACACACCGAGTTGCGCCGCGGCCTCGGTCACGGTCAGACCGAGCGCCGGCAGCACGTCCTCTCGCAGCGTCGCTCCCGGATGCGGCGGGTCGTACATCGGTCCAATCCTGCGCTTCATCAGTGGTAGTCCTCCAGGTCGATATCGGCCGCATCCCGCCCCTCGAAGCGGAACGTGAGCCGCCAGTTGCCGCTCACCCAAACCGACCAGCGGCCCGCCTCGCGCCCCTTCAGCGGATGCAGCTTCCATCCCGGCATGTTCATGCCGGCCGGACCGCCCGTATCGTTCAACTGGCGCAGTTGCCGCGCCAGCCGCGGCGCGAATTCCGCATGGACGCCGGCCAATGATCCGTGACTCCAGAACCGCGCGAGGCCCTTGTGCCGGAAGTTCAGGATCATCACTATTTGTAAACTGTAGATTTACGATTGTCAAGCGGCGGAAGGCGCAGCACGTTGCTCGCGGCCTTCCCGCCGTCGCAGCGGTCGGCCGCACGTTCGCCACGCTGTCGATTCAGGCGGAGAATTGCCCAGCTCGCCTGTCGCGCCAGCTCGGGCGCGCCACGCCGGTCATCACGTTCAACACCTACGTGCGCTGGATCGAGGTGGCGAGCTGTGGGCGCGAGAGGGCCAAGCTCGACGCCCTCCTCAGAAGCGCCCCAAGAACGCCCCAGGCCGCGGACACCCCGGCGTAAGCTGTTGATTGGCAGGGCGGAAACTGGCGGAGACGGAACGGATTCAATGACGCCGCGCTAAGCCGCGTTGGTGCTAGCTCGGCTCGCCGATGCGCTCAGAATCCATCGTTCGTCTATCGAGCGCGCGCTTGCGTAGCACCGCTCTGAACGCTCGGAGCCGGCCAGCGTGCATCCGAAGAATAGCCGGCAGCGTCGATCGACGCTCCGCGGCTCGATTTGCCGTGCTGCCGGCCGCGTTCAGAGCTTTGATCCGGTCGCCAAGTCGGACCGCCGGCTATGTTGCGGCGCAACTCGACTGACACCGACGCGGTTGGATCCTCGATCAGCGACCAGCCGTGTCGGGCCGCTTTACAACTTGCCGCAGACGCGAGGAGCCAGGTTCGCCAAATCAATCCGTTGCACGGTTGGCATGTGCTTTGCGTCAATTGAAGCAATGGTCAGCCGTGCAGCATTTTTCAATTGTTTGTCACTCACCACTCCAATAGCGGCATGACTGCGGAAGCCACGTTCGTTCACATGTAGCGAGGAGAGGAAGCATGCGGCGATCGTTCGGCGAGCGAGTCACTCGTGCTGCGGCACTGATGATCGCCGTGGCTAGTGCGCTGTCTGGCGTTCCAACCACAGCGGCGGCAGCGCACGATTCGTCACGCTTCTCGCTCGTGACTTATCACCTGCGATGGATGATCCTGTACTCCATAGACGCGAAAGAGGAGCGGCAATGCGGCGCAATTTCCTAACAGCATTCGCGATCGCCGCACTGCTTGTACTCGGCGTTGAAGCGCACGCTGTTCAGCTGGTCAATCGAAGCTTTGAACAGGGGAATCTCAACGGCTGGGACTACCTCGGTGATGTCTCAGCTCAGACCGCCGACTTAGGTGTGACTCCCACTCATGGGCAATATGCGGCGCTCTTGGCAACCTCTTACGGAGGGCCGAACAACCCCGAGAACCCACTGGGAAGAAGCTTTTCGCCGAGCTTCGCCAGCGGCTGGTATCCGGAGGTCGCTCAATGGTTAGGCTTACCTCCTTTTACGTTGCCGCCCCCGCCCGAGTGGATGGCGTTCGGCAATTGGGAGCAGGCCACTGGCGCCAACCTTGGCGGCGGTGTTGAAACCGTCATGCGACAGCAGTCTATTGAATTGAATGCGGGCGATCTTTTGAGCTTCGATTGGAACTTCGTCGGTGATCTCGCGGACCGAGCGTGGGCATTGTTCTATCCGACGAACAACCCGTTTTGGGACGGCGGGCAATACATTGGTCTCCGAAACTTGGCGTCCACTTCAAATCCGACAAAGATGGATCTTGCGGCGTATGACCCGCTCTATTGCGGTCGGAGCTCAATTTGCAGTTACGAGACCGGCTGGCAGCGTTCGTATTTTGTCGCGCCCTCTGATGGAGAGTACTCCGTAGCATTCGGTATCTGGAGTGATCAGGATCCGGTTTATTACTCTGCGCTTTGGCTCGACAATTTCCACGTAGGCCGCGCATCTGAGCCAAGCACCCTCGCACTTCTCGGCCTCGGCCTCGGCCTCGCGGGACTCGCAGCTACGCATCGGCGTAGGCAATAGTTGTCGCGTCCCCTCCTTGCGATAAGAAGTCGAGCCGGCTGAAGCGTTGCCCATCGCGGCTTGCTTCAGCCGGCCGACCACCCGCCAGCGTCAGCGAGCCTTTGAGCCATTCGTGATCTGCCGCACCCGCAGCACGTCGGCCGAGGTTGCGGCACGCCGAAGCGCGGTCCGCTGCTCTCGGCGGCGCTTGGTTTCAACGGATCGTAAGACAAGGGCGGTCTCGGTGCGTGCGGCCAAGGGGGTAGGCCGTAGGGTAGGAAGGCGCGACCGCTCGCGAAGCTGCACCAGTCCTGGGGAGTTGGCGGAGACGGACGGATTCGAACCGTCGATGCAGGTTTTTGCCCGCATGCTCCCTTAGCAGGGGAGTGCCTTCGACCTCTCGGCCACGTCTCCGGTGTTGATGCGCGGCGCGCTCGCGTCGCGGGCGGCAGTTTAACCGCGAATGTTCAGGCCGTCGCCTGCTCGAGCCCGAACGCCTTGTGCAGAGCGCGCACCGCGAGTTCCATGTACTTGTCGTCGACCACGACCGAGATCTTGATCTCGCTGGTGGTGATCATCTGGATGTTGATGCCCTCCTCCGCCAGCGTGCGGAAGGTCAGGCTCGCGATGCCGACGTGCGAGCGCATGCCGATGCCGACCACGCTGATCTTGCAGATCTTCGGATCGCCGATCACCGCCGCCGCGTTGACGTGCGACTTCACCTTGGTGTTCAGCACGTCCATCGCTCTTGCGTACTCGTTGCGGTGGACGGTGAACGAGAAGTCGGTCATGCCGTCGACGCTGATGTTCTGCACGATCATGTCGACGTCGATGTTGGCCTCGGCGATCGGGCCGAGGATCTGGTAGGCCACGCCGGGCCGGTCGGGCACGCGCGTCAGCGTAATCTTGGCCTCGTCGCGCGAGAAGGCGATGCCGGAGATGACGGCCTTTTCCATCTGGGTGTCTTCCTCGAATGTGATCAACGTGCCGGAGCCGGCTTCCTCGGCCATCGGCAGCTCGGGGTCGGTCAGGCTCGACAGCACGCGCAGGCGCACCTTGTACTTGCCGGCGAATTCGACCGAGCGGATCTGCAGCACCTTCGAACCGAGGCTGGCCATCTCCAGCATCTCCTCGAAGGTGATCGTCTTCAGCCGGCGCGCCTCGGGCACGATGCGCGGGTCGGTGGTGTAGACGCCGTCGACGTCCGTGTAGATCAGGCACTCGTCGGCGCGCAACGCCGCCGCCAGCGCCACCGCCGACGTATCCGAGCCGCCGCGGCCGAGCGTGGTGATGTTGCCGAACTCGTCGGCGCCCTGGAACCCGGCCACGACCACGATCACGCCGTCGTTCAGGTCCGCGCGGATCTTCTTCTCGTCGATCTCGATGATGCGCGCCTTGGTGTGCGCGCTGTCGGTCAACACGTGCACCTGCGGACCGGTGTAGCTCTTGGCCTTCAGCCCCAGATCCTTCAGCGCCATCGCCAGCAGCCCGATCGTCACCTGCTCGCCGGTCGAGGCAACCACGTCGAGCTCGCGCGGATCGGGATTGGCCTGGATCTCCTTGGCCAGCGCGATCAGGCGGTTGGTCTCGCCGCTCATCGCGGACACGACGACGACGAGCTGATGGCCGGCGCGGCTCCACTTGGCCAGCCGCCGGGCGACGTTCCTGATCCGCTCGGGCGAGCCGACCGACGTGCCGCCGTACTTGTGAATGATGAGCGCCATGGGAAAGCGTGCGGAAGAAATGCGTCAAGCAGGAAAGCGCGCGATTATAAGGACGCGCGCACGGCAGCGCGGTGTCAGTGCTTGATGTCGAGCAAGGTTGCGTCGGGCACCCATGCGAGCCGTACGCGCGCGCCGTCGCGCTCGACCAGCCGCGCGTCGGCCCCGAGCCCGGCGACGAAGATCAGCCGGTCGTCGCGCCACACCAGCGGCAATGCGGCGCGCTCGAACTCGGGGATTCCGGCGTCCTGGAACAATCGCTTCAACGTCTTCGACGGCCGCGTCGGATGCGGCTTGAAGCGCTCGCCACTGATGCGCGCACGCAGTTCGAGCGGACGTGCGCGCAGCCAGTCGCGCTCGAATCCCGCGTCACGCGTCGCCTCGAAGCGCAACACGCCGCCCCATGACGGCACAGCGATCTCCGGTTCCCCCTGCCACTGGATCGTCGCGCCGGCGTGCGGCACGCCGTCGGCGGCGCGCAGCAGCAGCAGGCCGCGATGCCGGCGCACTTCGCGCCCGCCGACGCGCAGCAGGAGCCGCGCGTCGCCGCGCGCTTCGAGCGCCTGGCGAATGATCTCGTGCAGGCGCGCGCGCGACGGCGCCTCCATCCCGGCGGAAGCGAGCCATGCGCGCAGCGCGAGCCCGCGCCGCTCCGGTGCGAGCTGCGCCAGGCGCTCGAGCCACAGCATGCCGGCCGGCGCATCCTCGGTGCAGGAAACCAGGTCCTGCGCGGCGATCTCGCGCAGCACGGCCGCGGCTTCGGCCACCAGATCGATCGAGCGCGCGGCCGCCTTGCGAAAACCCGGCCGCGCCGCCTCCAGTTCCGGCAGCACGCGCGCGCGCAGCGCGTTGCGCAGCAGCCGCGTATCGGTGTTGCTCGGATCTTCGACGAACGCCAGTCCGCGCCGCTCGACGTAGCGATCGATCTGTGCGCGCGGCACGTCGATGAAAGGACGCACCAGCCGCAGCCCGTCCGGGCCGAATTCGCGCCGCTGCGGAAACGACGCCAGCCCGTCGGGCCCGGCACCGCGCAGCCACTGGATCAGAAAGGTCTCGATGCGGTCGTCGAGGTGATGCGCGGTGACCACGCAGTGCGCGCCGTGCTCGTGCGCGACCGAGACGAGCGCCGCGTAGCGTGCCTCGCGCGCGGCGGCCTCCATTCCCCGGCCGCGCCGCTCGACCGCCACCCGGCGGATCTCGAGCGGCACGTCGAGCGCGCGGCACAGCGCGTCGCAATGCTCGATCCAGGCGTCGGCCTGCGGCGTCAGCCCGTGATGCACGTGCACGGCCCGCAGTTGCGCGAAGGCGCGCACGCGCGCATCGCGCAGCCGCGCCGCCGCGTCCACCAGCGCGGTCGAGTCGCGCCCGCCGCTGAACGCCAGCAGCACCGGCGCGCGCTTGCCGCGTCCGCGCGCCGCCGGCGCGTCGGCGATCGCTTCCTCGACCGCGCGCCGCAATGCTTCCAGCAGCGCAGCCTCGTCGGGATCAGTCTTGCGCCGCGGTGTCCTTGAACTTGCCATAGCCCAGCAGGCGGGTATGGCGCGCGGCGAGAAGATCCTTCGTCTTCATCCCCTGGAACTGCCGCAGGCTGTCGCCAAGCGCGCGCTTCAGCAGCACGGACATCTGCTTCGGATCGCGGTGCGCGCCGCCGAGCGGCTCCGACACGATCTTGTCGATCACGCCGAGCGCCTTCAGCCGGTGCGCGGTCAGCCCCAGCGCCTCGGCGGCCTCGGGCGCCTTCTCCGCGCTCTTCCACAGAATCGATGCGCAGCCCTCGGGCGAGATCACCGAATAGGTCGCGTACTGCAGCATCAGCACGTGGTCCGCCACCGCGACCGCCAGTGCGCCGCCCGAGCCGCCTTCGCCGATGACGGTCGCGATGACCGGCACTTCGAGACGCGCCATCTCGACCAGGTTGTGGCCGATCGCCTCCGACTGGCCGCGCTCCTCGGCATCGACGCCCGGATATGCGCCCGGCGTGTCGACAAAGGTCAGGATCGGGATGCCGAACTTCTCCGCCAGCTTCATCAGCCGCAGTGCCTTGCGATAGCCCTCCGGCTTGCTCATGCCGAAGTTGCGCAGCGTCCGTTCTTTCGTATCGCGGCCCTTCTGGTGCCCCAGCACCATCACGCTCTGCCCATTGAAGCGCGCCAGCCCGCCGACGATCGACATGTCGTCGGCGAAGGCGCGGTCGCCGTGCAGCTCATGGAAATCGGTGAAGATGTCGTTGACGTAGTCGAGCGTGTACGGCCGCTGGGGATGGCGCGCGAGCTGCGCGACCTGCCACGGCGTGAGCTTGGCGTAGATGTCCTTGATCAGCCCCTGGCTCTTCTTCTGCAGCCGCTCGATCTCCTCCGAGATGTCGACGGCGGAGTCGTCCTGCACGAAGCGCAACTCCTCGATCTTGGCTTCCAGCTCGGCGATCGGCTGCTCGAATTCGAGGAAGGTCGTCTTCGCCATGGTTCAGTATTCCACCGGGACCGGATCGAGGCTGCGCCACAGGTACCACGTGGCCACGCTGCGCCACGGCGCCCACGGCGCGGCGAGTTTCTCGACGCGCGCGCGGCCTTCGCGTTTCAGCAGGTGTTCGGTCGGCATCTCGTCGAGATAGTGCAGGCTCACGGCGCGCAGCAGGCCGAGGTCGTCGAGCGGCAGCACATTAGGCCGTAACAGGTTGAAGATCAAGAACATCTCCGCGGTCCAGCGGCCGATGCCGCGGATGTCGGTCAGGCATTCGATCACCGCCTCGTCGTCCATCGACTGCAGCGCGCGCGGATCGACGCGGCCGCTGGCGAAGTGCTGCGCGAGGTCGCGCAGGTACTCGACCTTTCGTTCCGACAGGCCGCAGTTGCGTAGCGTGCTCGCGCGCTTGCGCAGGATCGCCGGCGGCGTCAGCTCCGGGCACGCGCCGCACAGGCGCCGCCACACCGCGTCGGCCGCCTTGACCGAGATCTGCTGGCCGACGATCGAGCGCGCGAGCGTGGACAACGCATCGCCGCGCGAAGCCAGCGCCACGCGCGGATGGCGGCGGATGATGCGCGCCAGCACTGGATCGGCCTTCGCCAGCGCGCGCTTGGCCTTGGACCAGTAAGGCGGTTGGGTCATGGGCGGTCAAAGGCGATTCAACCACCGAGGCACAGAGGCACAGAGGAAGCCGTGCTCTGTGTCTCTGTGCCTCTGTGGTGAAAGCATCGGCGCCGTCAGAACTACTGCCGCCGCCACGTCGTCCCGCCCGGTCCGTCCTCGAGCACGATGCCCTGCGCGGCCAGCTCGGCGCGGATGCGGTCGGCCTCGGCGAAGTTCCTGGCCTTCCGCGCCGCAAGCCGCTGCGCGATCAGCGTTTCGATACGGGCGCTGTCGCCGTCCGCTTCGCCACCGCGCAGGAACTCGACCGGCTCGCGCTGCAGGAGCCCGAGGACGCCGCCAAGCGCCTTGAGCTGCCGCGCCATCTCGCCCGATCTGCCGCGGTTGACCTCGTTCGCCAGATCGAACAGCACCGAGGTGGCGAGCGCCGTGTTGAAGTCGTCGTCCATCGCCGCCTTGAAGCGCTGCGCGTGCGGCTCGTTC
>JAKORH010000382.1 GCA_029777935.1 Pseudomonadota bacterium | reverse complement strand
GGCTGTTCATCCAGCTGATCGACTTCCTGTCGATTCGCCGTCGCCCCGACCCCGCGAAGTACCTGGGCCAGCACCTGCGCATCACGGAGCGGCACCGGTCGGCGCTCGGGCTCGAGGAGGCCCCGCAGGAAACGGTTCGGCAGGCGCTGCTCGGCCTTGCGCAGGAGCGCCTCGCCCAAGTGCTCGATGCGCGCGAACTCGAAGCGCTGAGGATGGGCGCGCGTGAACGCGTGACCGACACGCATTTGCCGCACATCCGCGAGTTGCCGCAGGTACTTCCGGGCCTGTTCGCCGCCGCCGCGCGCCGCGCGCGCGAGGCCGGCTTCGACGGCGTCGAACTTCACTACGCGCACGCCTACACGATGGCCTCGTTCCTGTCGGCGCTGAACACCCGCGGCGACGGCTACGGCGGCTCGCGCGAAGGGCGCGTGCGGCTTGCGCTGGAAGTGTTCGAACGGGTGCGCGCCGAGGTCGGCGCCGATTACGCGGTCGGGTGCCGCTTCCTGTCCGAGGACTGCATCGAGGGCGGCTCGACCGTGGACGACGCGACCCATTTCGGCGTGGCGTTCGCGCGCGCAGGCATGGACTTCCTGTCGCTGTCGCGGGGCGGGAAATTCGAGGACGCGAAGCAGCCGGCGATCGGCCGGGCCGCATACCCCTACACCGGCCCGAGCGGCTACGAATGCATGCCGCACCACGTGTCGGACGAACGCGGCCCCTTCGGGCGCAACGTCGAGGCGTCGGCGCGGATCCGCATGGCAATTCGCACCGCGGGGCTGACGACGCCGGTCGTCGTCGCGGGCGGGATCCACGGCTTTGGCCAGGCCGAAGCACTGCTTGCCGCCGGTCACGCCGACGTCGTCGGCCTCGCGCGCGCAAGCCTTGCCGATCCGGACTGGTTCGTGAAGGTGCGCACCGGTCACGGCGGCGCGGTCAACCTGTGCATCTACGCGAACTATTGCGAGGCGCTCGACGAGAAGCACCAGGAGGTCACCTGCCAACTCTGGGACCGCACCGACCTCGACGAGCCCGGCGTGCGCAGGACGAAGGACGGCAAGCGCCGGCTGACCCCCGCCCCGTGGGTGCCGCCCACGGCCTGAATCGCCACCGACGACGAAGGAACCGCCTTGGACCAACCGCTCGCCCTCGCCTACGGTCTCCGGTTTCAGGATCTCTACTCGTCCGACGGACTGCTTCG
>JAKORH010000381.1 GCA_029777935.1 Pseudomonadota bacterium | reverse complement strand
CATTCCGATGCGCGCTGGAACTTCATCGTGCAGCAGACGCTGTTCTCGCCGCTGAATCGCGAAGCCGGCGGCGCGCGCTACTGGACCGACGGTTGGGACGGCTATCCGGCCGAGCGCGCGCGCGTGCTGAAGCTGCTCGCCGGCGCACGCCCGCGCAACCCGGTCATCCTCGGCGGCGACGTGCACGCCAACTGGGTGTGCGACGTCAAGCGCGACTACGACGATCCGCGTTCGGCCACGATCGCCAGCGAGTTCTGCGGCACCAGCATCACGGCCGCGTCCGGCTGGGACGCCGCGCGCACCGCACGCGTGGCGGCCCTCAACGCGCACGTGCGCTTCGCCGACAGCGAGAAGCGCGGCTACCTGATCGCCGATGTCGCCGGGACACACCTGCACGCGCGGCTGCGCGTGGTCGACGACGTACGCAAGCCCGCGCCCGCGATCTCGACGCTGGCCGAGTTCGAAGTCGCCGACGGCCGCGCCGGCGCGCGGCGCATCTGACGGCGCCGTCACCCCGGCGCAGGCCGGGGCTCAATTTGCGGCGCTGGAAATTGGGTCCCGGCCTGCGCCGGGGCGACGGACGCGCGACCGTGCGGGCTTCTCTCGGACGATGGCGCCGGCGTTGCGCGCCCGCGCCGCTCGATCTCAGCGATCATCGCGTCGAACTGCGCGCGCACGGTCTGCTCGACGGCCAGCGAGCCGAAGAGCGGCGGCAGTGCGGAACGCGGCACGATGCGCGCCGTGTAGTGCACGCGCACGCCGGACGCAAGCGGCTGCAGTTCGTAACGGCCCTCGAAATCGTCGAGGCGCGCGGCATCGTCGCCCGGCAGCGTCACCGCCCTCGCGTCGACGCGGGTCGGCGCCCGCTGCACGACGTCCATCCGCACCGCGACCGGCAACGCGTAGAAGAGCCAGCGGAATTCGCCCCGCTGCTCAACCACCAGGTGTTCGACGCCGCCGGCCTGCCAGCGCCGCAGCACGCGCGCCGAATGGACGCCCGGCACGAACTGCGGCAGGCGTTCGTAGTCGGTAAGCGTGCGCCACGCCACGTAGATGCCGGCGTCGGCCCGCGCGACCGCCTCGATGTCGAACTCGCGCCCGCGCCGCGTGACGTCGACGCGCGCGGCGTCGGCAAGCGCGGCGGCACTAACAACGAGCAGCGCCAGCCCGATCAACCAGCAACCGGATCGCCTCCGCGTTGGTCCACGAGAAGCAGCGGTCGGCCGCGTCGCGCCACGGCAGCCACAGGCAGGCGGTGTGCTCGTCGCGCGCAAGCCGGGGTTCGAACAGCGCATCCAGCGCGAGGCCGAACACATGTTCGACGTTGTGCGTGACGCCCGGCGCGTAGCGGTGGCGCCAGTGCGGATAGATCGCGTAACGATGGGTGACCGGCCAGTCGTCGAAGTCGGACGGGGCGCGCGCGAGCCCCGTTTCTTCCCTCACTTCGCGGGAACACGTCTCGGCGAGCGCTTCATCCATCGACGCCCGGCTGCCGGTCACCGACTGCCAGAACCCGGGATGGTCCGCGCGCTCGAGCAGCAGCACGTCGAGCTGCGGCGTGTAGATGACGACGAGGACGGATTCGGGGATCTTCATTTCCTGCTTGGGCAGTCTTCAATTCGAATGTGAAGGAGGCGAGAATCATCGCCGCCCATGGCGCGCCCCGAGTACGCGCCGTCAGACAGCACCTTGGGCAGAGCGATACGAGCAGGCCACGCACCGCTGGTTTGTGCCGCTCCTCACCTGATTTGCGATGAATCTCAGCCGCAGTTACACACAAGATCGTGCGCTTTGCGATCGTCGTCCCCGCGCAAGCGGGGACCCAGTGTCTATGCGACGAAGTCGCTGGATTCCCGCTGCAGCCTGCCCCAGAGTGCTTGAATCGGGGGCGGGAATGACGTCGGACTGCTGAACCTCATCGCCAATCAGGGCTCCTCAAGGCGATGTTGCGTTCGACGCTCGCGGCGCCGGAGCCCCACGCAACAACCCCTCGGTGCTGATGTCCTCGTCCAGCTCTGGCCAGTGCAGCCCGAAGCCGGCGGCGCTGATCTTCCAGCGTTTCAACTGCGCCGGGGTCGCGCCGCGCAGCCGCGGGAACCAAGCCAGAGGCGCGCTGATGATCCTGCCGTCCATCAGTTCGACATGAATGTTGTCCGCGTCGAAGCGGACGCCCTTGACCCGTTCGTCAGCCGCGCTTGCCAAAATACCCATGCCACGCCTCCAGCAGTTGCTCGCGGTGCTCGCTCACGAGAGCAAGTATGCCGCGCAACTCGTGCGCCGCGAAGCCGTGATTCCGTGCGAGGTCGCCGGATTCCACCCAGACCTTGGCGGACGAGTCGCCCTTGTCCACATGCACGTGCGGTGGCTCGTTCGGTTCGTGACTGAAGAAGTAGAACCGGTAGCCACCGGCGCGCAGGACGGTAGGCACGTCACTCGCCCACCGGCACCGGATTGCGCAGCCTGATGTGCAGCTCCCGCAACTGCTTCTCGTCGACGGGGCTGGGCGCCTGGGTCAGCAGGCACTGCGCGCGCTGCGTCTTCGGGAACGCGATCACGTCGCGGATCGATTCGGCGCCGGCCATCATCGTGACGATGCGATCCAGCCCGAAGGCGATGCCGCCGTGCGGCGGCGCGCCGTACTGAAGCGCGTCGAGCAGGAAGCCGAACTTGGCGCGCGCCTCCTCGGGTCCGATCTTCAGCGCGCGGAAAACCTTGCTCTGCACGTCCTCACGGTGGATCCGCACGCTGCCGCCGCCGATCTCCCAGCCGTTCAGCGCCATGTCGTACGCCTTGGCCAGGCACTTGCTCGGGTCGGTCTCGAGGTAGTCGAGGTGCTCGTCCTTCGGGCTCGTGAACGGGTGATGCGCGGCCACGTAGCGCTGCTCCTCCTCGTCGAACTCGAACATCGGGAAGTCGACCACCCACAACGGGTGCCAGCCCTCTTCGGACAGGCCGTGCTTCCTGCCGAATTCGCTGTGACCGATCCTGGTGCGCAGCCCGCCCAGGCTGTCGGCGACGATCTTGGCGCGGTCGGCGCCGAAGAAGATCAGATCGCCGTCCTGCGCGCCGGTGCGGGTGAGGATGGCGCTGAGCGCAGCGTCGTGCAGGTTCTTGACGATCGGCCCCTGCAGTCCCTGCCTGATGTCCTGACCCGGGCCCTTGGCCCTCTCGTTGACCTTGATGTACGCGAGCCCCTTGGCACCGTAGATCTTGACGAACTCGGTGTACGAATCGATCTCGGAGCGCGGCATCTCGCCGCCGTGAGGCACGCGCAGCGCGGCCACGCGGCCATCGGACAGCTCGGCAGCGTGGCGGAACACCTTGAACTCGACGTCGCGCACGGCGTCGGTGAGTTCGGTCAGCTCCAGCTTCACGCGCAGGTCGGGCTTGTCGGAGCCGTAGCGGCTCATCGCCTCGGCGTACGTGATGACGGGGAACGGGTCGGGCAGCGCGACCTGCATCGTCTCGGCGAAGACCACGCGGATCATCTGTTCCATGATCGCGCGGATCTCGTGCTCGCCCAGGAACGAGGTCTCGATGTCGATCTGCGTGAACTCCGGCTGCCGATCGGCCCGCAGGTCCTCGTCGCGGAAGCACTTGACGATCTGGTAGTAGCGGTCGAAGCCCGCGATCATCAGCAGTTGCTTGAAGAGCTGCGGCGACTGCGGCAGCGCGTAGAACATGCCGTCGT
>JAKORH010000380.1 GCA_029777935.1 Pseudomonadota bacterium | reverse complement strand
GTGGTACCCAAGGCGCGCGCGGCGGCCTTGAGTTCGCCGCTCGCGCCGTCGAGCAGCCAGGCGTTCGGCTCGTTGGCCGTGCGCGAGCAGATCGTGCATTCGGCGATCGCGTTGATCGCGGCCAGCGCCTCGCCGCGAAAGCCGAGCGTCGCTACCGATTCGAGCTCGGCCAGCGACGCGATCTTGCTCGTCGCGTGGCGGCGCAGGGCCAGCGGCAGCTCGCCGCGCGCGATACCGATGCCGTCGTCTTCGAGCGCGATCAGCCGCACGCCGCCGCTACTGAGCCTGAGCGTGACTTCGGTCGCGCCGGCGTCGAGCGCGTTGTCGAGGAGTTCCCGCACCACCGAAGCCGGCCGCTCGACCACCTCGCCGGCGGCGATCTGGCTGATCAGCGTGTCGGGAAGCTCGCGGATCGGACGCCGCGCGTCGGAAGGGCTCGGCGACTCAGATTGGATAACCGCGGAGGAGGGCGCGGGAGAGGGCGCATTCACCGGATCATTTTAGGGGTTGCTCCCGCGCTGACGTGCCAGGCAGGGCGGGTGCGCCGGGGATAATCCGCTTCCATGGATCTGATCGCGTTCGCCCTCGATTTCGTGCTGCACGTGGACCGGCACCTGGAGGCGTTCGTGACGCACTACGGCGCCTGGGTCTACGCGCTGCTGTTCGTCGTCGTGTTCGTCGAGACCGGCATCGTCGTGATGCCGTTCCTGCCGGGCGACTCGCTGCTGTTCGTCGCCGGCGCGATGGCCGGGCTCGGGCTGATGAGCTACCCGCTGACGCTGGCGCTGCTGCTCGCCGCCGCGGTGCTCGGCAACCAGTCGAACTACACGATAGGGCGTTACTTTGGCCCGCGCGTGTTCCAGTGGCCGGACTCGAAGTTCTTCAACAAGCGCGCCTTCGATCGCGCGCACGCGTTCTACGAATGCTACGGCGGCATCACCATCGTCGCGGCGCGCTTCATGCCGTTCGTGCGCACCTTCGCGCCGTTCGTCGCCGGCGTCGCGCAGATGACGCGGCGCAAGTTCTCGCTGTACGACGTGACCGGCGGCGCGCTGTGGGTCGGCGGGCTCGTCAGTGCCGGCTTCTTCTTCGGCAACATCGCGTTCGTGCGCGCGAATCTCGAGAAGGTGATCTGGGCGTTGATCCTGGTCCCCGGCGCGATCGCGATCTTCGGCGCCTGGCGCTCGGGCCGCCGCGCCGCGGCGGCCAAACCACGCGCCTGATCGAGCGACGGCCTCCGCGGGACGAATTTCATTTCGCGTCTGCAGCCGCAGCCATGTACCCGAAATATTGTTGACACTTGAAAAGTTGAAAAGTAATATATCTGGCGGCTCGTTCCAGCCGTGACGCTGCTCGGCGCCGCTGCGCTGCAACTGCATCCGATTCCGATCGCAACTCCGAGGGGTATCGCCATGAAGATCGCTGTCCTGGGTGGTGGCAACGGCTGCTATGCCGCGGCGGCCGACCTGTCCGAAGCCGGCCACGAGGTACGCCTGTGGCGTCGCGACGCGGCCGCGCTGCGGCCGGTGGTCGATACCGGAGCCATCGTCCTGAAGGACGCGAAAGGCCGGCGCGAGGTGGCGATCGCGCGGGCGACTGCCGACATCGGCGTGGCGCTGCGCGGCGCCGAACTGATCCTGATTCCCAGCCCGGCCATCGCGCAGCGCGACATCGCGCGCGCGCTGGCGCCGCACCTGGTCGACGGGCAGGTGGTCTTTCTGCCGCCGGGCACGTTCGGCAGCTATGTGATGGCGCAAGCCGTGCGCGAGGCTGGCAATCAGGCCCAGGTGATGTGGGCCGAAACCGGGACGCTGCCATATCTGGCGCGCAAGCACGGCGAGCGCGAGGTCAACGTGACGATGCGTGCGGTGCGGCTGCCGACCGGCGTCTATCCGGCGCGGCTCGAAGCCGAGGCGATCGCGGTGATCCGGAAAGCGTTTCCCGGCGTGCACGGCTGCGGCGACGCGCTCTCCGGTGCGCTGATGAATGCCGGACCGGTGATCCACCCGCCGCTGATGGTGATGAATGCCGCGCCTCTGCAGCATTTTGAGCGCTGGGACATCCACAACGAGGGCACGCAGCCCGCGGTGCGCGCGGTGACCGACCGGCTCGATCGCGAGCGCGTGGCGGTGCGCGAAGCGCTGGGCTACGGGGCGCCGCACTATCCGTTGTCAGACCATTACGAGAACGATCGCTGGATGTACGGCGACGCGCACCGCAAGCTGGTCGACTCGGGCGACTGGCGCGAACGCATCGACCTTCACACGCACCGCTACGTGACCGAAGACACCGAGCTCGGCCTGGCGTTTCTCGCATCGGTCGCGCGTTGGACCGGCGTCGATGCGCCGATCGCGCACGGCCTGCTCGCGATTCTGGGCGGCGTGCTCGGCCGCGATCTTCGCCAGGGGCCGCGCACGCTGGATGCGCTCGGCCTCGTAGCCCTGAGCCCAAAGGTCTTGCAGCAGCGGCTGCACGACGGGGCCTGACGATGGCGCGCTTCGCTGCCGTCGGGCCCGGCCGCATGGGGCGCGGCATCGCAGTCGCATTCGCCTACGCCGGCCACCGCATCGCGATCGTCGACCTGCGCCGGCGTACGCCGGACG
>JAKORH010000379.1 GCA_029777935.1 Pseudomonadota bacterium | reverse complement strand
AGACATGTGCCGCTTCATCCTCGACGTGAACGACGAGTTCGGCACTACCATCGTGCTGATCGAGCACGACATGGGCGTGGTGATGGACCTGTCGGACCGCGTGGTGGTGCTCGACTACGGCAAGAAGATCGGCGACGGCACGCCGGACGAAGTACGCAGCAATCGGGCCGTGATCGACGCCTATTTGGGCGTGGCGCATTGAGAAGCTGCAAACCGATGGCGGACCGACCATGATCGACCTGAAGCGCAACTGGCCGGTCGTGGCGCTGATCGTCGCGCTCGCGGTCGGCATGGCGCTGCCGCTGGCCACCGGCGACAGCGCGCCCGGCTTCTACATCGAGGTGCTGATCGGCGGCCTGATGTCGGGCGTGCTGTATTCGCTGGTGGCGCTCGGCTTCGTGCTGATCTTCAAGGCTTCGGGTGTGTTCAACTTCGCGCAGGGCGCGATGGTGCTGTTTGCCGCGCTGGCGATGGCGCGGCTGGCCGAGTGGATCCCGCCGCTGATCGGCATCGAAAGCAGGCTGATGGCCAACGTGATCGCGTTCGCGCTGGCGTTGGCGATCATGATCGTGTTCGCGTGGCTGGTGGAGCGGCTGGTGCTGCGCTATCTGGTCGGACAGGAAGCCGTGGTGCTGCTGATGGCCACCCTCGGCGTCACCTACTTCATCGACGGCATCGGGCAGACCATCTGGGGCAGCGACATCTACGAGATCAACCTCGGCCTGCCCAAGACGCCGACCATGATCCTGGAGAACCTGTTCCAGGGTGGCATCCTGATCAACCAGGAGGATCTCGTCGCCGCCTTGATCGCGGCGTTGCTGGTGGCCGGGCTCGCGCTGTTCTTCCAGAAGACGCCGACCGGGCGCGCGCTGCGCGCGGTGGCCGACGATCACCAGGCCGCGCAATCGATCGGTATTCCGCTGAACAGGATCTGGGTCATCGTATGGGCGGTGGCCGGCGTGGTCGCGCTGGTCGCCGGCATGATCTGGGGCTCGAAGCTGGGAGTGCAGTTTTCGCTGTCGCAGGTGGCGCTGAAGGCGCTGCCGGTGGTCATTCTCGGCGGTCTGACCTCGGTGCCGGGCGCGATCATCGGCGGCCTGATCATCGGCGTCGGGGAGAAATTCGCCGAGGTGTTCCTCGGCCCGGTGCTGGTCAAGGCCTTCGATCTGGCCGGCGGCGGCATCGAGAACTGGTTCGCCTACGGGCTCGCACTCGCGTTCCTGCTGGTGCGGCCGGAAGGACTTTTCGGTGAGAAGCACATAGACAGGGTCTAAACAGTGCTCTACAGGGAAAACGGCCAGTTCAAGACGACCTACCGGTCGGACATGCAGTTGCTGCCGATCCTGCAGGACCGCTGGGTCGTGTGGTCGCTGGTCGCGCTCGCGTTTCTCGTGCTGCCGCTGGTGGCGAGCGATTACCTGTTCCGGGCACTGATCGTGCCGTTCCTGATCCTGACGGTCGCCGCGATCGGGCTGAACATCCTGGTCGGCTACTGCGGGCAGATCTCGCTCGGTACGGCGGCATTCATGTCGATCGGCGCGTACGCCGCGTACAACTTCGTGATTCGCGTTCCGGGGCTGAATTTCATCGTCGTGCTCGTGCTGGCGGGGCTGGTGGCGGCGGTCGTCGGAGTCATGTTCGGTGTGCCGAGCCTGCGTATCAAGGGCCTGTACCTGGCGGTGGCCACGCTGGCGGCGCAGTTCTTCATCGACTGGATCTTCGCGCGCGTGAAGTGGTTCACCAACTACTCGCCGTCCGGATCCGTGTCGCCCGCGCCGGTCAATCTGTTCGGCTGGTCGATCGAGCAGCCGGTCCACAAGTACTGGTTCGTGCTTGGCGTCGTCGTCGTGATGACGCTGCTGGCGAAGAACCTGGTGCGATCGCAGATCGGCCGCGCCTGGATGGCGATCCGCGACATGGACGTCGCCGCCGAGGTAATCGGTATTCGCCCGCTCCATGCCAAGCTGACCGCGTTCGCGGTCAGTTCGTTCTTTGCCGGAATCGCCGGAGCGTTGTGGGGATTCCTGCATCTGGGCGCATGGGAACCGCTGGCATTCAGCATCAACCTGAGCTTCAACCTGCTGTTCATGATCATCATCGGCGGCATGGGTTCGATCCTGGGCAGCTACTTCGGCGCGGCGTTCATCGTCCTGCTGCCGCTGCTGCTGAACCAGTTGCCGGGCTGGCTGGGGATCGAATTGTCGACCGCGCTGCTGTCGCACCTGGAACTGATGATCTTCGGCTCGTTGATCGTGTTCTTCCTGATTGTCGAACCGCACGGATTGGCGCGACTATGGGCGATCGGCAAGGAGAAGCTGCGGCTGTGGCCGTTCCCCCACTGATTTTCCTGCTGCTCGGGATTTCCGACCCCGGGCAATGACTTTCGAAAGGAGACAGGCAACATGAGACTTGCAGCAATCAAGGCCATCACGGTCGCGGCGGGCATCGCTGCTGCACTGGGCAGCGGCGTCGTCTTGGCGCAGGCGAAAGAGCAGTTCTTCCCGGCACTGCCGTACCGGACCGGCGCGTACGCGCCGAATGGCGTTCCATGGGCCAACGGTTACCTGGACTACCTGAAGCTGATCGACGCCCGTGACGGCGGCATCAACGGCGTGAAGATCACGTTCGAGGAATGCGAAACCGGATATGACACGGCCCGCGGGGTCGAGTGCTACGAGCGGCTGAAGAGCAAGGGGCCGACCGGTGCCACGCTGTTCCAGCCGCTGTCGACGGGCATCACCTTCGCGCTCACCGACAAGACATGGACCGACAAGATCCCCCTGATCACCGCAGGTTACGGGCGCGCCGATTCCGTCGAGGGCGAGGCTTTCCCGTACAACTTCCCGATGCTGGGCACCTACTGGGACGGCGCGGACATCCTGGTCCAGCACATCGGCAAGATCAACGGCGGACTCGACAAGCTCAAGGGCAAGAAGATCGCGCTCGTGTATCACGATTCGCCCTATGGCAAGGAGCCGATCGCGGCCCTGCAGGAGCGCGCGAAGATGCACGGCTTCGAGTTGCTGCTGCTGCCGGTCACGCACCCCGGTGTCGAGCAGAAGGCGACCTGGCTGCAGATCAGGCAGCAGCGCCCTGATTACGTGTTCCTGTGGGGCTGGGGCGTGATGAACTCGACGGCGATCAAGGAGGCGGTCGCCACCGGCTATCCGCGCGACAAGATGTATGGCATTTGGTGGTCGGCGGCTGAGCCGGACGTTCAGCCGGTCGCAGCCGATGCCAAGGGCTACCACGGCCTCGCGCTGCATGGCGTCGGGCAGTACAAGGTGCACGCGGACATCCTGAAGTACGTGTATGGCAAGGGGCAGGGCTCCGGCCCGAAGGAGGAGGTCGGCACCGTGCTTTACAACCGCGGCATGATCAGCGCGATGCTGGGTGTCGAGGGCGTGCGGCAGGCGCAGGAGCGCTACGGCAAGAAGCCGCTGACCGGCGAACAGGTCCGTTGGGGTCTGGAGAACCTGAACATCGACCAGAAGCGGATCGATGCGCTGGGCTTCGGCGGAATGATGCGACCGCTATCGACCAGCTGCCGCGAGCACGGCGGTGCGCACGCAGCGCGGATCCAAACCTGGGACGGCGCCAAGTGGAACTTCACGTCCGACTGGTATGAGGCCGACCAGCAGATCCTGCGGCCGCTGATCCAGCGCACAGCGGCGGCCTATCTGGCCGAAAAGAAACTGCAGCGCCGCGACTGCGCCAAGGAACTCACCGCCGGCAAGGCCGGTTGAGCCCGTTCCGCCCGCGCCGCGTGCGCGGGCGGCCTTTGCGCTGCGGCCGCGCGCGGCCGCAGCGCAAAGGCCGGCAACCCTACCGAGGCAAACCTTGTCGTCTCCCCTGCTGACCGTCAACGGCATCGAGGTCATCTACAACCACGTGATCCTCGTGCTGAAGGGCGTGTCGCTGACCGTCCCGGAGGGCGGCATCGTCGCCCTGCTCGGCGCCAACGGCGCAGGGAAGACGACTACGCTGCGCGCAGTGTCGAACCTGCTGCACGCGGAACGCGGCGAGGTCACCAAGGGCTCGGTCGAGTACAAGGGCGAGAAGATCCACAGCCTGACTGCGTACGACCTGGTCAAGCGCGGCGTCGTGCAGGTAATGGAAGGACGACGCTGCTTCGCCCACCTGACCGTGGAAGAGAACCTGCTCACCGGCGCGTACACCGCCGTTGCCGCGCGCGGTGACGTCGCGGCGCGTCTCGACAAGGTCTACACGTACTTCCCGCGCCTGAAGCAGCGGCGCGCCAGCCAGTCCGGTTACACCTCGGGCGGCGAGCAGCAGATGACGGCGATCGGCCGCGCGCTGATGGCCAGGCCGCAGATGATCCTGCTCGACGAGCCGTCGATGGGGCTGGCACCGCAGGTGGTCGAAGAGATCTTCGGGATCGTGCAGGACCTGAACGACAAGGAAAAGGTCTCGTTCCTGCTCGCGGAGCAGAACACCAACATCGCACTGCGTTATGCCCACTATGGCTACATCCTCGAGAACGGCCGCGTGGTGATGGACGGCAACGCGCGCGGGTTGTCGGAAAACGAGGACGTGAAGGAGTTCTACCTCGGCATCTCCAAGGAAGGCCGCAAGAGCTTCCGCGACGCCAAGTTCTATCGCCGCCGGAAGCGGTGGCTGGCCTGAGATGCGGCGCACGGCGCTCCTGCTCGCACTCGCGCTGCTGGCTGCGTGCAGCCCGCAGCGCGATGCGACGCCGCTGCCGACGCGGCAGACGACGATCGAGCCGGTGATGAAGAAGCTCGACGCCGCCGCCGAACAGGAGCAGAAGCGCCGCGAGCAGATGGATTCCGACGCCGCCAAGTAGCCGATGCGGACCGAACACTTCGACGCGCGCGAGACGCAGGACCCGGAAGCACGCGAGCGCGATCTCGCTGCGCGCCTGCCAGCGCTCGTGCAGGCCGCGCTGGCCGCTCCCGGCTGGCGCGCGCATCTGGGAGACATAGACGCGCGCGCGATCGACTCGCGCGCGGCACTGGCCCGCCTGCCGCTGCTGCGCAAGAGTGATCTGATCGAACTGCAGAAGCGGCAGCCGCCGTTCGGCGGCTTTGTCGCCGGGCCGGCGGCTGCGTTCGGACGCTGGTTTGCGTCGCCCGGCCCGATCTTCGAGCCGGAGGGCCGGCACGACGATGCGTGGCGCTCCGCGCGTGGGTTGTTCGCGGCCGGCTTCCGTGCCGGCGACGTGGTGCTGAACACATTTTCGTATCACATGACGCCGGGCGGCTTCATTCTCGACGGCGGCGCGCGCGCGCTCGGTTGTCTGGTGATCCCGGCCGGACCCGGCAATACCGGGCACCAGCTCGACGTGGTCGCGCAACTACAGCCGAGTGCGTACGTCGGCACGCCCGATTTCCTGAAGATATTGCTGGACGCCGGCGCGGCGGCGGGACGACCCGTGTCGTCGATCCGCAAGGCGGTAGTGTCCGGTGCGGCGTTTCCGCCTTCGCTGCAAGGCGAAATCCGGGCGCGCGGCATCGACGCGTATCAGTTGTACGCGACCGCAGACGTGGGCTGCGTCGCCTATGAAACCCAGGCGCGTGCCGGCATGGTCGTCAACGAGGACGTGCTGGTCGAGATCGTGCGGCCGGGAACGGGCGATCCGGTCGCCGACGGCGAGGTCGGCGAGGTGGTCGTCACGTCGTTCGACCACGACCACCCGTGGATCCGGCTCGCGCTGGGCGATCTGTCGGCCGTCCTGCCCGGAACCTCCCAGTGCGGCCGCACCGGCATGCGAATCAAGGGCTGGATGGGGCGCGCCGACCAGACCACGAAGGTCAAGGGCATGTTCGTGCGCCCCGAGCAGGTGGCAGCGATCGCACAAAGACATCCGGAACTCGGCCGCCTGCGGCTGGTAGTCGCCCGCACCGGCGAGATCGACACGATGACGCTGCGCGCCGAATGTGCAAGACACGATGCCGCGCTGGAAAGCGCGGCGGCCGAAACCCTGCGCGCACTGACGAAGCTCAGCGGGACAGTCGAACTGGTGACACCGGGATCCCTGCCGAACGACGGCAAGGTCATCGAGGACGCGCGGCCGATGTAAGGGGCGTGCCGCCGCCCGCGATCGGCTCTACTTGCGGCGCGCCTTCTTCGCCGCCGGCTTGCGCGCGGCGACTTTCTTCGCGGCGGCCGGGCGGCTGGTTGCGGGCCTCTTCTTCGGCGCAGCTTGCGCCGCCTGCCGGACGACGGCGACGGCTTTCTTCACGGTCGCCGTGGCTGACGCGATCGCGCTCGTGGCTGCCGCGGCCGCCGCCTGCGCCGCCAGCTCGGCCGCCGTGGGTTTGAGGCTGATCACCTGCTTGCCCGGCGGCGGAGCGGCCTTTTCTTCCTTGATGTCCCACAGTTTCAGCAGTTCAGTCTGCGTCGGCACCGTGCCCTGCGTGACCCGCGTGCGCCGCGCGGCGACCGAGTCGCGCACGATCTTCTCGACCACGTCGAGCGGCAACCGGTTCAGATCCGAAAAGCGGACAAAGCTGCGCCTGGTGTCGACGCCGGGCAGCAAGTCCTTGTGACGGGCGACGACCTCCTGCTCGGCGACGTACAGCGACATGTGCCGGCGACCGGATTCGAGCGCGAACAGCGGACCGTCGAGCTCGTAGAAGGCGAGTCCGTAGCGCATGCTTTCCCGCACGCCGCGCGCGGAGCGCCGGATCATGCTGCAGACACGCGCCATGGCGACCCTGCGATCAGGCGGCAAGTCCCGCAGGTACGCGCCGACCGTCGTGGGCGTCATCATCATCAAGTTCCCCTCGGGCATGGCTGGGAAGAGCAAGCGCTGAAAACAGCGTATTTTAACTGACAGGCGACGCGGACTCACGTCCCACGCGGGGCGCGAGCCCCTTCGCCGCAGCCAGAGCCTGTCTCAGCCTCGGCGACGGACCGCCGCGGAGGCTGAGACAGGTTCTAGCGCTTTTCCTGCTGCAGCCGGCGCAGCATCGCCTCGCGGGCTGGGAAGCGGACGCAATCCACTGCTGCCACCGGGGTATCGAGGAACCGGAGCGCGGTGCGATCGGCGCGCACGGCGGCCGCCGCGCCAGCGAGCCGCAGTTCCGCGTTGTTCCGGCCAGCACTGCGCCACCTGGCGCCGACTACGATGAAGCCCGGTTCGCCGTCCGCGCGTCCGCTGCACTGGACGCTGGCGCTATTGCCGGCGGTTTCGCCGGGCCAGGTCCGTTCGTCGAGCACCTGGAAGCGCAGGCGCGCCTGACCGCCGGCAAGGGCTTCCAGCACCGAGCGCCGCAACAACCAGGCACGCACGGTCCCGCTGCATTCCGCCAGCCAGACCTCGAGATCCGTATTCCCCAGCGGCGTGCGCCACGTCGGCTCGACCGCGCAGCCGGGCGGCAACTGCAATCCGGTGGCGGGCTCGCTGTAGACCGGCCGGCCAACGTAGCTGTCGGGCGCGGCCTGCGCGGCAGCCGGGCACGCGAGCAGCGCGACCAGCAGCGCGGCGATCAGTCGGCGGTTACCGGTTCGCACGGTAGAAGATGAAATCAGCAGTGAAGTTCACGCGCAACAGCCGATTGACCTCGGCGGCGGGACACGACTCGGGCGGCATGCCGCCGCTCGTGTTCACGCGCTGCACATAGGCGATCTGCGCAAACGCACCCTGCCCGAACGTGCGCGCCGACATCAGCACCCAGCGCAGATCCTCGCGCCGCGGTGCGTCCTCGTTTTCGATGATCTTCGCTACCAGCCGGCTGCCGTCGCGGTGTTCGAACGTGAAGTCGGCGCCGTGCCGCGCGACCAGCCGGCCGTGGTCGTCGTACAGGTCCGCCTCCGGCTGGCGGAAACGCCACAGGTACTCGCCATTGACGGCTTCGCAGCGGAAGATCTGCACTCCCTTGCCCGTCAGTCGCAGCACGGGCTCGTAACCCCTCGGCACCTTGATCGAGCTGAACAGCCCCAGGGCGGGTGCGGCCGGCGCGCCGGGCGCGGGCGACGTCACGCTCGCGCAGCCGGCCAGCAGCGCCAAAGCCAGCGGCGGCGCCCACCGCACGGCGGAACCAAGCGCCTTCATCAGTCGCGATCCCGGATGTGCTCGCCATCGACCGCGACCGCGCCGGCACGAGCAAGCTCCTCGAAGGTGCGGTCGATCATCGCCGCAATAGAATCGTCCGCAAAGTACCGCCGATGGATGAGTTGAAAGTAGCGAGCCCCTTCGAAGTGCGCGAGCGCCGCCGCGCGCGTCGTCGCGCGCACGTGCATCAGCCAGAACTTCGAGAGCACCTTCAGCACGTGGCGCGCGTTGCGCTCGGGGCTGGCGGCGAGCGCCTCGAGGCGCGCTGTCGCGCTGTCCAGCGCGCGGCCGACCGCGGTGAACGGGGCGCCGTGGCCGGGAATCACCACGCGCGGTTGGCGGTCCGCGATCAGCGCCAGCACGGCACGCTGCTCGTCGAAACCGGATGCGCCCTCGATCTCGGGGAAGATCGCACCGAAGCCGGTTTCCCACAACGCGTCGGCCGAGATCAGCGCGCGTTCGTCGTGATTGAACAGCATCACCATGTGCGGATCGTGGCCGGGCGCGGCGAGCACTTCCCACTCGAGTCCGCCCAGTCGCACCGCGTCGCCCGCGTGCAGCAGCGTGTCGTAGGTGAACCGAGGGCACTCCTGCCGCGTCGGCGCGTAGGTCAGCGCCTCGATGTCCCACGCGTCGACCGCCCACGCGAGCCCGGGCGGGATCGCAATCGTTGCGCGATGCCGTGCGCGCAGCCGCGCATTGCCACCGGCGTGGTCCGAGTGCAGGTGCGTGTTGATGATGCGCGTCAAGGGGCGACCGCCGCGCACGCGGTCGATCAACTGCGCGGTCTGTTCCGCGTGCAGGCAGTAGCCGGTGTCGACCACGCTCGCTTCTGTGCCGTCGACGAACACCACGCTGTTCGACGACAGCCAGCCGCGCTCGAGCACGTGCACGGTCGGCGGCAGCCTGGCCTCGGCCATCGTCACGCGCGCGGATAGGCGGCCGCGATGCGCTCGAACGCGGCCAGCAGGTCCGGCGTGCCGCCGTAGTAGTAGCGCAAGCGCCCGAGGCTGCTATGCACGACCAGCCGCCGCGAGAACGCCGGGCCGCGCACGCACGCCGATCGTATTTCGTCCCAAGCGGTGCTCCGCTCGATCAGCCCGCTCTGGCGGACGCCCTGCGCATCGATCGTCGTGCGCGCCGTGACCATGAAGTACCACGTGCCGAGCAGCGCGAACACCACCGCCCCGAGAAACCAGCCGCCACCGCGCGCCAAGGTCGGCAACTGCTCCCACAGCACACGCGCACCGAACGCGAGCAGCGCCAGCAGCATGGCGGTGGCGAACGCGCGGAAGCCGCGCCCGTAAGCCGGCCCGCTGACCGGCGCGTCGAACGCCACGCGCGCGGTCACTGGACCACCCTTCGCGCTGCGCGCTCCGGGCTGAGCGCCTGGGAGCGGCCCGGCGCGCTCACCGGGCTCCCCTCGCGCTGCGCGCCCGGGCGTTCGCCTCTGGGGCGGCGCGGCGATGTCTCATGACTTGTCGGTCACCAGCAGCAGCGCGGTCGCCGACAGCGCGATGTCGCCATGCTGGTTGATTGCCTCGCCCGTCAGCGATACCAATTCGCCGCCGAGCGACGGCTTGAACTCGATCCGCGTCACGGTCCAGCGCAGCGCGAGCGTGTCGCCGGCTTTCACCGCCTTGCGAAAACGCAGCGAGAAGTCGAGCCCGAGCGGCTGCGCGTGCTGCGAGTAGTGCGTCGCGGTCAGCGCCATCAGCAGCGACGCGGTGTGCGTGCCGCTCGCCGTCAGCGCGCCGAAGCGCGAGCGCGCCGCATACGTTTCGTCGTGATGCAGCGGGTTGAAGTCCTCGACCGACGCTGCGAAACGGCGGATGTCGTCGGCGCCGACCGTCACCGAGCGGCCGAACGTCTCGCCGATCCGCGCATTGCGCGGCACGTGCCCGGGCGGATGGACGTCGCTCACTGGACTACCGTCCGCGCTGCGCGCTGCGGGATGAGCGCTTCGGAGCGGCCGCGCGCGCTCACTGGACTACCCTCGCGCTGCGCGCTCGGGGATTCGCGCTTGGGGCGGCCCGGCGCGCTCATTGGGCTACCCGCGCTGCGCGCTGCGGGATGAGCGCTTCGGAGCGGCCGTGCGCTCATGACTGACGTTGCACGCCGACGGCGACCTGCGCCGCGTCGCGGTACGGCGCCGAATCGAAGAACGGGTCGCCGCGCAGGCGCGCCAGCAGCATGTCGGTCGCGTCCTGGCCCCAGAAGATGTCGGCGCCGACGAGCGCGGTCGGCACGCCGAACACCCCGGCTGCGACCGCCGCATCGGTATTCGCGCGCAGCCGCGCCTTGACGCCGGCTTCGTCCAGCGACGCGCGCGCGGTTCCGAACTCGGCGAGCAGCGCGTCGAGCGCGGCCATGTCGGCCGGGGTGTGTCCCTCCTGCCAGACCCAGTCGAACACGCGCGCGATCACGCTGCGCTCGGCGCGCCTGGCGATCACCAGCCGCAGCAGCGGCAATGGATTGAACGGAAACGGCGCCGGCACGCGCAATCGCAAACCGCGCGCCTGCGCCAGCCACGCGACGTGCTGGAACGTGAACGTGCGTTTTGGCGCGACCTCGGCCGGCCCCTTCGTGTGCCAGTGCGACAGCAGCCCCGCGAACAGCACCGGAACGGGCTCGACGTCGGCCAGCGCGTCGATCTGCGGCAGACGCTGGCACTGCAGGTATGCATACGGCGACACGAAGTCGAAGTACCAGCGAACGGCAGCGCGCGTCATCGCTTCACGCGGCCGCGCGGCGCTGCGCCAGTTGCGCCAGCACTGCGCGCTTTTCTTCGCTGGAGTAGAGCGTCCAGCGCGCGATCTCGTCGATCGTGCGCAGGCAGCCTTCGCAGTATCCGGTCGCGGGGTTCATGCGGCACACGGAGATGCAGGGCGAGGCCACCGGGTCGGCGGCGGACGGCGGCGCGGCGGAGGACATCGGCATGTTTCAACTGAAATGCGGATTTTCACACAGGCAATCGCGTTATGAAGTTCTTAGGGAATCCTTAGCGAACATTTAGCGGCGCACCGGCGCGCGAATCCCTACGCTGCGGGCCTTCGAAATCATCGAACGCCTCCTGGAGGAAACCCGTGACGCTGCCCCGCCTCGACAACTACGTACTGATCCACAAGGCGCTGCGCGCCATCATGACCGATACGCTGACCGCCGTCGGACGCATGGACCCGCTGGACGCGGGCGAGACCGATGCCGTCCTCGCGCGCGTGCGCACGCTGCTCGCGTTCGCGCGCACGCACCTCGAGAAGGAGAACGAGTTCCTGCACCGCGCGCTCGAGGCGCGCCGGCCGGGGTCGAGTGCGGCCGCCGCGCACGATCACGCGGAGCACGAGGAGTCGATCGCGGCGCTGGAGCAACTGGTCGCGCGCATTGAAGCGGCGCCGGCGCCGGCGCGCGGCGGCGAAGCGCAGCGCCTGTATCGCGCGCTGGCGCTGTTCGTGGCCGGGAACTTCGAGCACATGCACATGGAAGAGACCGAGCTGAACGCCGCGCTGTGGGCGGCATACAGCGACGAGGAACTGCACGCGATCCACGACGCGCTGCTCGCGTCGGTCGATCCGGCGCTGATGGCGGAAGTGGTGCGCTGGATGGTTCCGAACGTCGCGCCTCTCGAGCGCGCGACCGTGCTCGGCGAGATGCAGCGCAAGGCGCCGGCCGAGGTCTTCGGTCGCGTGCTCGAGTTCGTGCGGCCGCATCTGGCCGCGCGCGACTGGGACAAGCTGGTGCGCGCACTGGCGCCGCTGCCGGCCGCGGCATGAACGACAGGACAGGAGAACGGAAAATGCTGAAGCGGATTCACTGGTCGGAACTGGCATTGTGGTGCGTGGCGCTGATCGCGATCGCGCTGGCCGCCGGGCCGTCGTTCGCGCAGGCGAACCATCCGAGCGTGGAGCGCGGGCGCTACGTCGCCAGGATCGCCGGCTGCAACGATTGCCACACGGCGGGCTACGCGGCGAGCGGCGGCGAGGTGCCGGAATCCGAGTGGCTGCAGGGCGACGCGCTCGGCTGGAGCGGGCCGTGGGGCACGACCTACCCGTCGAACCTGCGCCTGTTCATGGCCAGGATGACCGAAGACGAGTGGGTGAAGTTCGCGCGAACCGCCAGGCTGCGCCCGCCGATGCCGTGGTTCGCGCTGCGCGACATGAGCGACACCGACCGGCGCTCGTTCTATCGCTTCGTCACGAGCCTCGGCGTGGCCGGCGCGCCCGCGCCCGCGTACTTGCCGCCGGGCCGGCCGCCGAAGGGGCCGTCGGTTCGATTCCCGGCGCCGCCGCAATAGAGCCTGTATCAGGCGGAATCGGCCAGCCGCAGCGGGCGCGCAACGTCGAGCCGGAAGCGCCCGCGCCCGGTCTTCACGATGCGCAGCGCCGGCACGCGCTCCTCGAGGCGGCGCGCCAGCAGGATCAGGCGCGCCTCGAGGTTGTCGCTGATATCGGGCAGCCGCAGCGACGGGTCGAGCCGCAACTCGCGGTTGGTGAACTCCGAGCGGCGGCCGGCCGCGTGCTCGCGCACGAGCTTCCACAGGATCGCGCCGGCGACGCCCTTGATCAGGTATTCGTCGTCGACGAACACGCTGTCGTTGGCGGCGAAGTGCCGGATTACGATCGGCTCGCCGGTCGCGGATTCGCTGCCCGTGGCGGCGGCGGGCGCTTCGTCGCTCGCGTCGGCGGCGGTCTGCAGGGCGGCGATCGTCGCGCCCAGATGCGTGGCCACCGCGAGCAGCGCGTCCTCGTCCTCGTGGTCGAAGCGCGCCGATTCCTCGCTCTCGACGTACAGCACGCCGACCACGCGGCTGCCGAGCACGATCGGCACCGCGAGCTGGCTGTGCGGCTCCGCCAGTCCCGGCAGCGGGATCTCCGTCTCGAGCTGGTCGGCCGCGCCGCATGCGATCCACTGCGCGCGTGCCGCGCGGCTGTACGTGTATTCGGCGGTGAAGTGCATGATGCGGATCGGCGTGCGCTGCTCGGCCGCCACACCGATCACGCCCTGACCGAGCGGGATTTCCGATCCGACGCCCGAGGTCTGGTAGCCGCGCGACGCCACCGTGTACAGGCGCGGCGGCTGTCTCTTGCCGGCCTCGAGCATCAGCACTTTCGCATGGCGGATGTCCAGGTGCTCATCGAGCGCGGCGAGCGCGTCGTCCAGCAGCACGCCGAGTTCGCAGGCACCGGCGATCCGCTGCGCAATCTGGCGCACCGCCGACATCGCCTGGTAGCGCCGCGGCCGCGGCGGCAGGCATGGTCCATCGACCGCGTCGACGCCGAGCACGCGATAGATGTCGGCGCCGCGCAAACGGAACACACCGGTCATGCCGGAGTGCGACGCGATGCCGGCCAGCCGCGCCTTCATGCTTTCGAAGGTCGGGCCGCTCTCTTCGGTGCGCAGGTACTGCAGCCGCAGCAGGTAGCGCCGGCCGATTCTGGCGTCGCCCACCAGCGCCGTCACGTACGGATTGGCGAGGATGTTCTCGCGCGTCTTGTTGAAGAACTGGTAGGTCAGCGCCACGTGCTCGCGATCGACGTAGTGCAGTTGTGACACGTACGTCACGTTCGGCGTGCCGTCGGCGCTGCAGCTGGCGATCTGCGAGGGGATCAGCCCCTCCAGGCAGCCGCGCACCGACTCCAGCGGGTTGGCAATCCCAGGGCTCATCGCTGCAGCCGCGCGCCGGCGCTGGGGCCGGGCGTCTGCTCGAACGCCGCCGTCGGCGTGAACGACACCGACACCAGTTGCTCAGGCGCGAAATGGAAGAAGCATCGGATGCCGGCCTCGGGGTAGTCGAGCGCGGCGATGTGCACGACCACGCTTTCGAGGCGTTCGCGCGCGTATTCGCGATCGGCCGGCGTCGCGGGGCCGATCTCGGCGTACTCGCCCTTGAGCTGGATAGTGCGGTGCGTGGCCGGTTCGGAGAACACGGCCGCAATCGGGCTGCCTGCGCGCAGGTCGCGCAGCACGTTTGCCCCAAGCTGCTGATCGACGAAGAGGATCACGCGCCGGCGATCTGCGCTGACGCGGCAAGCCGCCGCCTTGAACAGCGACGGCACGTTGTTCGCGTCGCGCGCCGCGATCACGATCGAAGCGTGGGGCAGCGAGATGAAGGCGGCGCGTCGTTCGTCGAGGGTATAGCTCATGGCAGCGTCGCACGGTACGTGCGGGCGGGAGCGGGGCATCGTAACGCCGCTGTCCGGCGGCCGTCGATCGAGAATCCGTGAAATGATGCCGGCCGCGCCGCACTGACCCATGGAACGCCGACCGCCCGACGCCACCGCCTTCGGCCTGATGCTCGCTCTCACGCTGCTGTGGGGCCTGCAGCAGGTCGCGATCAAGGTCGCGCTGCCGGGCGTGTCTCCGGTGGCGCAGGCGGCGATTCGTTCGGCGGTCGCCACCGCGCTGCTGCTGGCGTGGGCGCGCGCACGCGCGATTCCGCTGTTCGAGCGCGACCGCACGTTGATGCCGGGGCTCGCGGCCGGCGTGCTGTTCGCCGGCGAGTTCTTCCTGATCTACCTCGGCCTGAACTACACCGCCGCTTCGCGCATGGTCGTGTTCGTCTACCTGGCGCCGATCCTCACTGCGCTCGGACTGGCCGGGCTCGTTCCGGGCGAGCGGCTGAGCGGCGGCCAGTGGGCCGGCGTGCTGCTCGCGTTCGCGGGGCTGGCGCTGGCCTTTGCCGACGGCTTCACCACGCAGGCGCGCAGCACCGTGATCGGCGACCTGTGCGGCGTGATCGCCGCGGCGCTTTGGGCCGCCACCACGGTGCTGATACGTGCCACGCGGCTCGCGCCCGTGCGCGCGGAGAAGACGCTGCTGTACCAGCTCGCGGTGTCGGCGCTGCTGCTGGCGATCGGCTCGGCCGCGATCGGCGAGCCGGGCGTGATGCACGCGAGCCCGCTGGTGCTCGCGAGTCTGTTGTTCCAGAGCGTGGTGGTCGCGTTCGCCAGCTACCTCGCGTGGTTCTGGCTGCTGACGAAATACCTCGCGGCGCGCCTGGCGGTGTTCTCGTTCCTCGCGCCGCTGTTCGGCGTGGCGTTCGGCGTGCTGCTGCTGGGCGAATCGCTGTCGGCGCGCTTCGTGCTCGCCGCGCTCGGCGTCGGCGCGGGCATCGCGCTGGTCAACCTGCGCCGGCGCTGATCACGCTTTCAGCACCGCGGCGAAGGCTTCGGCTGCGCGCTCGACGTTGCCGCTGTTCAGCCCCGCCACGCACGCGCGGCCGGAGCGCACCAGATACACGGCGAACTCCTCGCGCAGCCGGTCGACCTGCGCGGCCGAAAGACCCGTGTAGCTGAACATGCCGCGCTGGGTCAGGAAGTAGCCGAAGTCGCGCCCCGGCACGCGGCTGGCGAGCACGTCGTGCACGCGCCGGCGCATCGCCTGGATGCGGCCGCGCATCGCGTCGACGTCGGCTTGCCACGCCGCGCGCAGCTTCGGGTCGCCGAGCACGTGCGCGACGATGCCGCCGGCGTGGATGGGCGGGCTCGAGTAGTTGCGCCGGACGGTGAACTTGAGCTGCCCGAGCACGAGTTCGGCCTCGGCCGCGTCCCCGCACACCACGCTCAGCGCGCCGGCACGCTCGCCGTACACGCTCATGCTCTTGGAAAACGAGTTGGTCACGAGGAAGGGCAGCCCGGAACCGGCCAGCGCGCGCACCGCGACCGCGTCTTCTTCGATCCCGTCGCCGTAGCCCTGGTAGGCCATGTCGAGGAACGGCAGCAGCTCGCGCCGCTCGAGCACCGGGATCAGGCGCTGCCATTGCTCGCGCGTCAGGTCGACGCCGGTCGGGTTATGGCAGCAGGCGTGCAGCAGCACGATGCTCTTCGACGGCAACCGGTCGAGCGTCTCCAGCATCGCGTCGAAGCGCAACCCGCCGCTGGCAGCGTCGTAGTACGGATAGGTGTGCACGGTGAGCCCGGAGCCCTCGAACACCGCCCGATGGTTGTCCCACGACGGATCGCTCATCCACAGTTCCGACTTCGGAAACCAGCGCCGCAGGAAATCCGCTCCGACCTTCAGCCCGCCGCTCGATCCCACCGTCTGTAGTGTGGTCACGCGGCCGCTCTTGACCGTTTCGCTGCCAGCGCCGAAGAGCAGCGTCTGCACGGCCGCGCGCGCGGCCGGCATCCCCTCGATCGGCAGATAGGGCTTGGGCGCGTTCTCGGCCGCCAAGCGCGCCTCGGCCTCGCGCACGCAGGCCAGCACCGGGATGCGCCCCTGATCGTCGAAGTAGATGCCGATCGACAAGTTGATCTTGTGCGGCCGCGCATCCTTCTGGAACGCCTCGTTCAGGCTCAGGATCGGGTCGCCGGCGTAGCGTTCGAGATGCTGGAACATGGCGGTTCTCCGTGGTGATTGCTTCAGCGTTTGCGCTCGAGCGCGGCGACGATGCGCTCGCAACGTTCGCGGTCGCGCGCGTCGGCCACGCCGGGGCGCGCGCACCAGTCGAGCAACAGGTCGAAGGCCGAGGCGGTGTCGTCCGTGCCGCGTTTCAGTCGGCTGCGCAGTTGCTTGACCTGCACCGCGAGCCGCTGCGGCTGCAGGTCCGCGGGACTGTCGAGATGGAGCATCAGCTCCAGCTCGAGCAGCGTATCGCGCCGCACCGGCGCGGCTTCGTCGATCAGTGCCAGGTAGTCCTCGCGCACGTACTCCTCGGCGAGCGTGGCGAGCGCCTGCAGCGCCGCGTCCCGGCGCGCGGCGAGCTTCTGCTCCAGTGGCGCGGGCAACGGCGGCTCTCGATCCCATCGCGCGCGGACCGACTCGATTGCCGCCGCGCCGGCGTCATTCGCCAGCACCAGGGCGTCGAGCTCGGCGCACAGGCTCTCCCTGGCGAGCAGCGCGCGCCACACCGCGGCCTCCTGCCTGCGCGCGCCGGCCGACAGCACGGTCCGCACCTGAGCGCGCGCGGCGCGGAAGCGCGCGTCGAGCGCCGGCGGCGGCGGGCCATGCTGCTCGACCGCCTTGGTCCACTGCTCCTGCAGTTCGTGGCGCACGCGGCGCACCTGCGCCTCGTCGGCGCCCGAACGGGCGAGTTGCTCGAGCTGCTCGGCCAGCGCCTCGAACGCTCGCCCCTGCTCGTGCCTGCGCTGGTCAGCCTCCTTGCGCACGTTCTTGCGCGCGTCGAACACCGCATTGCACGCCGCGCGGAACTGCTCCCACAGCTTCTGTTCGTCGCGCGGCGCCAGCGGCATCTGCTTCGCCTGCGCCTGCCAGCGCGCCTGCAGTTCCTTGACCTGCGCGGGCGTGTCGCGCTCGAGTGCCTTCGGCGCCAGCGCCTCGGCCGCGGCGATCAGCGCCTGCCGTTCCGCCTTCGCCTGCTGGCGGTACCCGGCCAGCGCCTCGCGCAGCGGCGCCAGCGCTGCCTTCATCTTCGCGTCGAGCTTCTTCCACGCGCCAGGCTCGACGCTGCCGAGCGTCGGTCCGTGCCATGTCGCGTCGGTGTCACGCAGCCAGCGCTCGATCGCGCGCGCATCGAGCGGCCCGGCGAGCAGGGTCGGGGCGTGCGCCGCAGCCGCGGCGATGAAATCGTCGCGTTGCTTGCGCGCCTGCTTGTGCTGCGCGGCCTGCTCGGCGAAGTGGCGCGCCGCCGGCGCATACGCCTTCTCGCACGCCGCGTCGAAGCGCTCCCACAGCGCCTTCGGGACGCCCGCGTACTGCTCGTCGAGCTTCTTCCACTCGGCGCGCAGCGCCTGCACCTCGCGCGCCTGCGCGGCCGCGACCTGCGTTGTGTTCGCCAGCGCTTCGGCGCGCTCGATGAGCTGCATGCGCGCGCTTTGCTGGCCGAACTTCTCCCAGCGCTCGAGCTCGACCAGCTGCTGCACCGCGCGGCTCAGTCGCTGCACGGTCGGCTTGGGCAACGTGCCGGCGACGGCCTTCAGCGCGCGCGTCTCGTCGAGCGCAGCGCGCGCGGCCTGCAACTGCCCCGCGGCGAACGCCTGTTCGGCCGTGTGCAACAACGTATGCAGTTGATGGCGCGCGGCGCTTTCCTGTTGCTGCGCGGCGCGGATCTGCGCCAGTCGCCGCTGCTCGATCACCAGCAGCGCGGCCTCGAAGCGCCGCGTCAGCTCCGGCGTGCGCGCCGCCAGATCGAGCGCGGCCCAGCGCACGGGCAACTGCGCATCGTCGATCGGGGTGCCGGCGGCGAGTTCCTCCGCCTCGAGCACCAGCGCTTCGGCGGCGGCGAGCTTCGGCGCTTCCTGTTCCCACTGCGCGATCCTTCTTT
>JAKORH010000378.1 GCA_029777935.1 Pseudomonadota bacterium | reverse complement strand
TCGAAGCGAGCGCCGCGATCGCCGGATGATCCGCGCCCGCCACCCGCGCCGCGTGCGCCAGCCCTGACACGCCGAACACCACGATCACGACGCCGGCCGCCGGCCGCAGCCACGCGCGTGACGCCGCGAGCGCGCCGCCACCGCCGGCACCCAGCTTGACCGCAGCCACGTCGACCAGCACGAGGTTCGGCAGCGTGCCGAGCCCGAACGCGAGCATCACCAGCGCGCCGGCGAGCGGTCCGCCGGCGACCAGCGCCAGCGGTAGCGCCGCGTACACCATGCCGCACGGAATCCAGCCCCACGCGAGGCCGGCGACGAGCGCCTGCGCGCCCGAGCGCGGCGGGTACACGCGCCGCGCGAGCGGACCGATCGCGCGCCAGACCCACGCGCCGAGCGGCTCGATGCGCTTGAACCACCGACCGCGGCCGAACAGCGTGGCGCCGATCGCGAGCAGCATCACGCTGCCGATGACGAGCAGCAGCACCTGCAGCGGCAGCAAGTCGGCCGCGTAGAGCGTGCCGCCGATCGCGCCCACCAGCGCGCCCGCCGTCGAGTAGCTGGCGATCCGTCCGCCGTGATAGCCGAGCGCGAGCCGCAGCGGCGATACATCGTGGGGCCGGTTGATCTGCAGCGCGCCGATGAACCCGCCGCACATGCCCGCGCAGTGCAGCCCGCCCAGCAGCGCGAGGCTCAACGCGGCGAAGATTTCCGCCAGCGGCATGACAAGGCTTCATTCACCACAGAGGCACAGAGACACAGAGAAGAGCGAATTGCCTGCTCTGTGCCTCTGTGCCTCTGTGGTTCAAACGATCTTCGAGTATTTCCGAATCCGCTCGTCATGCCGCAGGTAGCGGTCGAAGCACATCGACACCGCGCGCACCAGCAGCTTGCCCTTCGGCGTCACGGTGACCCACTCGGGCGACAGCTCGACCAGGCCGGCTTCCTCGAACGGCTTCATTTCCGCCAGTTCGCGCCTGAAGTAGTCGTCGAACTTGATCAGATGCGCGGTCTCGATCGCCTCCTTCGAGACTTCGAAGTGGCACATCAGCGCCATGATGACCGCGCGCCGCACGAGATCGTCCATGTCGAGCAGCACGCCGCGCGCGGTCGGCATCTGTCCGTCGCGGATGCGTTCGTAGTACTCGTCCAGTTCGCGCACGTTCTGCGAATAGGTCGGGCCGATCTTGCTGATCGCCGACACGCCCAGGCCGACGAGATCGCAGTCGGGCCGCGTCGTATAGCCCTGGAAATTGCGGTGCAGCCGGCCCTGGCTCTGTGCCTTCGCCAGATCGTCGGTCGCCTTGGCGAAGTGGTCCATGCCGATGTAGCGGTAGCCGGCTTCCGACAGGCGCTGGATCGCGTCGAGCATGATGCCCATCTTCTCCGGCGGCGATGGCAGCTCGGCGCCGTCGATCCGGCGCTGCGGCTTGAAGCGCTCCGGCAGGTGCGCGTAGTGGTACAGCGCGATGCGCTCGGGGCTCAAGACCAGCACCTTGTCGAGCGTCTTGGCGAACGTCTCGCGCGTCTGCTTCGGCAGGCCGTAGATGAGATCGAGGTTGACCGACTTGAAGTTCGCCTTGCGCGCCGCCTCGATCGTCGCCTGCGTGATCTCGAAGCTCTGCACGCGGTTCACCGCGCGCTGCACGGCCGGATCGAAGTCCTGCACCCCGACCGAGATGCGGTTGAAGCCCAGTTCGCCGAGCACCGCGACCTTGTCCGGCGTCGCGTTGCGCGGATCGACTTCGATGCTGAACTCGCCCTGCTCCGCCAGCGGGAAGCGCGAGGTCAGAATCGCCATCAGGCGCCGCAGTTCGTCGTTGGACAGGAAGGTCGGCGTGCCGCCGCCGAAGTGCAGTTGCTCGACCGTGCGCGCGCCGGTCAGCCGGCTGCTCACCATCTCGGCCTCGCGCTCGAGCGCATCCAGGTACTCGGAGCCCCGCGTGTGGTCGCGCGTGATCACCTTGTTGCACGCGCAGTAGTAGCAGACCTGGGCGCAGAACGGCACGTGCACGTACAGCGACAGCGCAGCCGTGGACGGCAGTTCGCCGCGCCGCGCCAGCCAGCTTTCGAGCGCCTGCGCGTCGAACGCCTCGACGAAGCGGTCGGCGGTCGGGTACGACGTATAGCGCGGCCCCGGAATGTCGAACCGGCGCAACAGCGCCGGATCCGGCAGCGCCACGTCATTGCGAACTGACATCAGCATCGGTGTACCCTTTCCCGTTACACTACCGGACGCAGTCGATGCCTGCGAGCCCGGTTCGAAGGGTATTATTCGGACCCCTCGCAGAATCCAGTTGATACGGATCAACGCGCTCCGGGCGCAGAACAGGGAGGGCACCGCGCGATGCCGCCAGCGCGGACGCCTTCATCCAAGAAACCGGACGCGAGCTGCGGGAATGTGCTGGCAGCAGTGATGTCGAGCGATCTACGTGAGACCGACCGAAATGAATGCGCCCGCCTTTTCCGTGACCCATCTGAAGGTCGCCTGCTCGAACTGCAACCTGCGCGAACTGTGTCTGCCGCTCGGGCTGTCGCTGAACGACATCGAGCGGCTGGAGGAAATGGTCGCCACCCGCAAGCGCGTTCGCCGCGGCGAAAGCCTGTTCCGCGCCGGCGACAAGTTCGACTCGCTGTACGCGGTACGCCTGGGATTCCTAAAGAGCACCGTGATGTCGACCGACGGGCGCGAGCAGGTCACGGGCTTCCACATGGCGGGCGAACTGGTCGGCATGGACGGCATCAGCTCCGACAAGCACACCTGCGACACGATCGCGCTCGAGGACACCGAGGTGTGCGTGATCCCGTACGACCGCATCGAGGAAGTGGCTTCGTCGGTGCCGGCCCTGCGCAATCACTTCCACCGCGTGATGAGCCGCGAAATCGTGCGCGAGCACGGCGTGATGCTGCTGCT